>JALYST010000016.1 GCA_030854665.1 Actinomycetota bacterium | reverse complement strand
GCGCGCGAGGATCTCGCCGGCGAGCTTTCGCTCCACCGCGTCGGGCTTGATCAGGATGAGTGAACGCTCGACCGCCATCGGCCGACGAGTTTACTCGGCGCGTCGCCTACGTCTCGGCGGTCGTACTTCGAAGGTCGGGAAGTCGACGGCGGTCGGCTCGACCGCCGTCTCACAGTACGGGCACACCTGCCAGAGCGCCTCGAGCGGCGCCTTGCAGTTCACGCACGCCTGCTTGAGCTTCGTCGTGCAGACGGGGCACACGAGAAACTCGTTCGAGACCTCTGCGCGGCAAACCGGGCAGTAGAGATCGCGGCGGGCCAGCCGCTCCTCCATCGCCTTGATCTCGAGCTCCCGCTCGCGCACGTCCTCGAGGTACTCCGGCGGACGGAAGAGCATGTACACGAGCGCGCCGATGTAGGGAATGATCAATCCGATCGCGACGGCGGTCGCGATCAGAACGGGGTCCTCGATCCGGCGCTTGGCGTCCTTGTAGACCCAGTAGCCCACGGCGAGCCAGAACGCGATCAGAAAGAAGAGAAGCAGGTTCCGGATCACCTGCCACGTCCCGGAGGCGAAGAAGTCGTGGATGCTGGTGAAGGCGCTGGCGGTCACAGAAGGATTCTTCCTATTACATACCCGGCAAGAAACGCGAGCCCCACGATCGCCGCCAACACGAAGGCAGCGAAGGCAAGGACGATCAGCCTGTCGCCAACGTTCGCCATCGCGCGCTCTCATCCTTGGCTAGATCGGCCAAGAGGTAAAGGGACCCCGTGACGAGGACCGGCTCGCCCAGGGCGCGGGCATGCGCGAGCGCCTCGGCCGGTTCCTCGATCGACTCCACCTGGGTGAAGAAGGGGGCTGCTCGCTGGGCCAGGTCCGCCGCCGCCAGGGCCCGCTCGTTGCTCGAGGACGTGGCCACCAGCCGGTCGCCGAGCACGGAGAGAGCCGCAAGCATCCCGTCGACATCCTTGTCCTCGAGGATCGAGGCGACGACGACGTAGCGGGCGCTCGGCAGCCGCGGCAACGCATATCCGAGCCCGGTGAGATTGTGGGCGCCGTCCCAGATCTCGAGCGGATCCTCGCTCAGTCGCTCGAGGCGGCCTGGGAGCTGGACGTCGACGTGGCCGTCGACGAGCCGACCGAGGAAGGCTTCCGCAGCAGCGATGGCCAAGGCGAGGTTGCTGTGGCCGCCGACCACGACCTGCCCGGCCCCGTTGTCGCGCGCGAGCGCTTCCCATTCCGGCTCGCCGAGCACGACGACGGCGCCGCGCTGGACGACGGCGAGCTTCTCGGCCGCGATCGCCTCTCGGGTCGTGCCGAGCACCTCCGTGTGCTCCAGCCCGACGTTCGTCAACACCTGGACCGGTGAGCGCAGCACGTTCGTCGCATCGTGCCGCCCGCCGAGCCCGGCCTCGACCACGGCCACGTCGACGCCGGCTTCCGCGAACTCGGTGAGTGCGGCGGCGGTGAGCACCTCGAACTGGGTCGCCTCGAGTAGCTCGGCTTCGGCGCGCACGCGCTCGATCGCCCCCTCGAAGTCCGCCTCGTCCCCGCGCACGCGGATCCGCTCGGCCCACCCGCGCACATGCGGCGACAGGTAGGCGCCGACGGACAGCCCCGCGCCTGCGAGCAGTGCTTCCGTGGTGCGCGTCACCGTCGACTTGCCGTTCGTCCCGACGACGTGAATCGACGGGTAGCGGAGTTGAGGGTCGCCGAGCCTGGCGAGCAGCGCCTCGATGCGCTCGAGCCCGAAGCCGTCCTTCGGCCAGGGGCTCAGCGACTCGACGAACTCAACGGCTGATGGCATCGAGCTCCCGCCGGTAGCGCGCGAGCTTGGCACGCTCGGCCTCGACGACCTCGGCAGGCGCGCTGCCGACGAACCGCTCGTTGGCCAGCATTCCCTCGGCTCGCGCAATCTCTTTCTGCAGGCGCTCGATCTCGGCAACCGCGTTCCCGTCGCCCGATCCTTCGGCCGGCTTCACCACCGCGTCGAAGATCCGCCGTTCCTCGCCCTCGAGCTTCGGGAGCACGCCGCTACGCCGGAACATGACAGCAGCTTGCTGCACCGCAGTGAGCGCGCCTGCTTCCGCCACGTCGCCGGCCACCGGCCACGGCGCCACGATCAACCGCGACTCGCGCGCGGGGAGATTCGACCAGATCTCTTCGGTGACGTGCGGCATTGCAGGATGCAGGATCTTCAGCAACCGCTCCAGCGCAGCGACCGCGGTGGCGCGCGCGTCCGCGTCTCCCTCGTACAGCCGGCCCTTCACGGCCTCCGCGTACCAGTCGCAGAAGTCGTCGAAGGTGAGGTGGTAGAGCTCGTCCACCATGTGCGAGAAGTCGAACTCAACGAGGAGCCGCTCCACCTCGCGCTGCGTCTGCGACAGGCGGGCGAGAATCCATCGTTCCTCGAGCGTCCGAGCGCGTTCTTCTGGCACAGCGCCCTCGGACGCCTGCAGGATCAGCCGCGCCACGTTCCAGAGCTTGTTCGCGAGCTTGCGTCCCTCCTCGATGGCGCCCTCCGAGAAGCGGACGTCCTGGGAGGACGCCATCTTCATCAGCCCGTAGCGCGTCGCGTCCGCGCCGTAGGTCTCGATGGCCGCGAGCGGATTCATCCCGGTGCCGAGGCTCTTCGACATCCTGCCGCCTGTCGGCGCGTGCACGGTCGAGTGGATGACGACGTCGTGGAACGGGACCTCGCCCATCAGCTCGAGCCCGCTGAAGATCATCCGGTTCTCCCAGAGTCGGATGATGTCCCGCGCAGTCGTGTTCACATCACCGGGGTAGAACGTGCGCAGATCTTCCGTGTCCTCCGGCCACCCGAGCGTCGCAAAGGGCCAGAGCGCCGACGAGAACCACGTATCGAGGACGTCGGTCGAGCGCGGCAGCTCTCGCGACCCGCACTCGACGCAGGCCTGGGGCTCCGTTTCCGCGACCGTGATGTGCCCGTCCGGGCACTCCCACACCGGCAACTGATGGCCCCACCAGATCTGGCGGGAGATGTTCCAGTCCGGCGCTTCCTCGAGCGACTGAATCGCGAAACGGTGCTGCGACTCCGGGTGGTAGCGAACGCGGCCCGCACGGAGAGCGTCGAGCGCCGGCTTTCGTAGCTCCTCCATCGAGCACCACCACTGCAGCGAGATGCGCGGCTCGATGCGGGTCTTGCAGCGATCGCAGAGCGCCACCGTGTGGCGGTAGGACTCGCGCTTTTCCAGTTGGCCGTGCTCCTTCAGCCACGCGAGGACGCGCTGGTCAGCTTCCTCCTGCGTCAATCCTGAGAGCTCGCCGGCCTCCTCGTTCATCCGTCCATCCGGTCCGATCACGGTGATCTCGGGCAGACCGTGGTCGCGACCGATCTCGTAGTCGAGCGGGTCGTGCCCTGGCGTCACCTTGAGCGCGCCGGTGCCGAAGTCGCGCTCGACGCGCTCGTCTGCGATCACCGGCACGCGGCGCTCGACCACGGGGACGATCACCTCGCGGCGGATCAGATGCCGATAGCGTTCATCGTCCGGGTGAACGGCCACTGCCACGTCGGCCAGGATCGTCGCCGGCCTGACCGTTGCGATCGTGATGTGACCGTCGCCGTCTGCCAGCGGGTAACGCACGTACGTCAGCGCATCGTCCATCTCCACCTGCGCGACCTCGAGGTCGGAGAGCGAAGTCTGGTGGAACGGGCACCAGTTGATGATTCGGTTCGCGCGATAGATCCAGCCTTTGCCGTAGAGATGCACGAAGAAGTGCATCACCGCGCGCACATAGGCGTCGTCCATCGTGAAGCGCTCGCGCCGGTAGTCCATCGAAGCGCCGATGCGCCGGAACTGAAGCATGATCTTGCCGCCGTACTCCCGCAGCCATTCCCAGACTCGCGCTTCGAACGCCTCGCGGCCAAGATCCTGGCGGGTCTTTCCCTCCTGCGCGAGGTGTTTCTCGACCGCGTTCTGCGTGGAGATGCCCGCGTGGTCGAAGCCCGGCTGGAACAGCGTGTTGTAGCCCTGCATGCGACGCGTGCGGATGATCGTGTCGGCGAGCGACAGCTGCAACGCGTGGCCCATGTGGAGGTCGCCCGTCACGTTCGGCGGCGGGTGAGCGATCACGAAGCTCTCGCGCGACGGGTCGGGGTCGGCGTTGTAGAGGCCCTCCTGTTCCCAGGTCTGCTCCCAACGCTCCTCGACGCCTTCCGGCTTGTAGAGAGTTTCCATCCCGCGGGCGATCCTAGCCTCGCTTCCGAGGCGATTCAGGGAGCCGCGTGTTACCGGCCGGCCGCGTAGCCCTGCATGCCGCGCGGATTCGCAGCAGCCCGCAGCTGGCCGTTTTCCTTCTGCACGGCTGTGACTCGGCCGAGCGACCAGTCGGGTTCCACCGTGACCTCGTGCCCGCGGCCTCGCAGGCTCGCGACGACCTCTGACCCGAAACGGCCTTCGACGTCCAACGACCGCCGCTTGAACCCGCGGGGATAGAACGAGGAGATCAGGTGATCGGTATGGAACTCGGGCGCGTCAATCGCCTCCTGGAGGTTCAGCCCGCGTTCGAGGTGGCGGAGGAAGACGTGCAACCCCCACTGCTCTTGCTGGTCTCCGCCCGGCGTGCCCCAGGCGAGCCAGGGCTTGCCCTCACGGAGAGCCAGCCCAGGGCAGAGCGTCGTACGCGGCCGCGCGCCCGGGCGCAGTGACGACGGCAGGTCTTCCTCCAGCCAGAACATCTGGGCGCGCGTTCCGAGCGGCCAGCCCAGCGCGGGGATGACGGGCGAGGAGTGCAGCCACCCCCCGCTCGGGGTGGCGGAGAGCATGTTCCCGTGGCGGTCGACGACGTCGACATGCACCGTGTCCCCCCGCGTCGGCTCACCCGCTCCTGCAAGCGGCGCCACTTCTCGTACTGTCGGCAAACGTCCGAGACCCGGCTCGTACTCGGACGACGCCTGGTCGGTCACGAGGGCTCGGCGCCGTTCGTTGTATTCGCGCGACAGCAGCGTGTCGAGCGGCACGTCGCTGTCACCGTACAACGCATCGCGATCGGCGAACGCAAGCTTCGCGCACTCGATCACGACGTGCACGAACTCCTCGTCCGACATCTCGGTGAGGTCGAAACCCTCGAGCAGGGCGAGCTGCTGCAATGCCACCGCGCCGGCCGCCCAGGGTCGGGTCTTGCACACGGTCACCCCGCCGTAGTCGAATGAGACGACAGGCTCCAAGGATGCGCGCCAGTCCGCGAGATCGTCGCCTGTCAAGAACCCTCCGTTCGCCCGAGAGAAGCGATCGATCTCCGCCGCCACAAAGCCTTCGTAAAAGATCTTGCGCGCGCGCTCGATCTCCTCGTCGCGTGAGCCACCGCGTGCTTCGTCGACTATGCGCTGGTAAGTGGAGGCGAGCACGGGGTTCCGGAACTGCGCGCCAGCGGCGGGCGCGGGCAGGTAGAGCTCGGCGGAACTAGGCCACGTGGCGATCAGGTCCGCCTGGCGCTCGATCACCCTGGGGATACCAAAGGCGAGCGGGAACCCGTCGCGCGCGTAGGCGATCGCGAACTCCAGCACGTCCTCCAGTCGCCAAGTACCGAAGTCCTGTAGCAACAGCAGCCAGCCGCCGAAAGCGCCGGGAACCGTGGCGGCGACCACGCCGGTCCCCGGGATCAGGTCGTGGCCGAGCTCTTTGAAGCGCTCGATCGTCGCCGCGGCCGGAGCGACTCCCTGGCCGCAGAGTGTCAGCGGCTCCCCCCGATTGACGGAGTAGAAGATCGCCGGGACTTCCCCGCCCGGCCCGTTCAGGTGCGGTTCGACGACTTGCAACGTGAAGCCGGCCGCCACGGCAGCATCGAAGGCGTTGCCGCCGCGCTCGAGCACCGCCATCCCGGCGGCCGAGGCGAGCCAGTGCGTCGACGCGACCATGCCGAACGTGCCCCGCAGCTCCGGTCGCGTCGTGAACTCCACGTCGCGGGACTCTAGTCTGCGCCGTGTGCGCTACGGGATCTGCCTCGCGAACATCGGCACGTACTCGGAACCGAGCGTCCCGGTGCAGCTCGCGCAGGCCGCGGATGCGAGCGGTTGGGACGGAGTTTTCATCTGGGACCACCTCGCGTTCGCGTGGGCAAGGCCTGCGGCGGATCCCTGGACTGTGCTGGCCGCGATCGCGGCGTCGACCGAGCGTGTCCGGCTGGGCACTGCAGTCACACCGGTGGCGCGGCGGCGCCCGCACGTCCTGGCTCATCAGGTGGCGACGCTCGACAACCTCAGTGGCGGTCGCGTGACTTTCGGCGCCGGCCTCGGCGGCTCGACGGCAGAGTTCGGCAAGTTCGGCGAGCCGACCGATGCCAAGGTGCGCGCCGCGATGCTGGACGAAGGGCTCGAGCTCCTACGGCAGCTCTGGTCGGGGGGAGAGGTCACACATCGCGGCGAGCACTACACCATCGAAGGCGTGACGCTCGCGCCGACCCCCAGGCAAGAGCGGCTGCCGATCTGGATCGGCGGGAACCGTCCCGCGTCGCTGCGACGCGCGGCGCGCTGGGACGGCTGGCTCGCCGACAGCGCCGACCCGACAGGTATGACGCTCTCCCCCGACGACATCGCGCGCAGCATCGCGACCATCGGCCGGTCGGACTCCTACGACGTTGCGGTTCTCGGCCAGCGAGACCGCGGAGATCCTGCGGCCTACGCCGAGGCCGGCGCAACGTGGTGGCTCGAGAATCTCCACGACGAGCGCGGCTCGATCGACGAGGTCGTCGAACTCGTCTCAGCCGGGCCGCCCTCGTAGATGTCGCCGGGCGTTACGCGGACTCTTCGATCGGGTCGGCGTCGTCGTCGTCCACGACACCTTCGGCGCTCGTCACGAGTGTCGGCTTCAGGTGCTTCTCGATCGTCTCCTTCGTGATCACGCATTTGGAGACGTCGCGGCGCGACGGCAGCTCGAACATCACGTCGAGCAGGGCGGTCTCGATGATCGAGCGCAGGCCGCGTGCGCCGGTCTCCCGCTCGAGCGCCTTGTCGGCGATCTCCCACAGCGCGTCGTCGGTGAAGACCAGCTCGATGTTGTCGTAGCTGAAGAAGCGCTGGTACTGCTTCACGAGCGCGTTCTTCGGCTCCATCAAGATCTGCACGAGGTCCTCGCGCTTCAACTGGTGCACGGCGGAAATCACGGGCAGCCGCCCGATGAACTCCGGGATCAGCCCGAAGTTGAGGAGGTCCTCCGGCATCACCTTGGCGAGCAGCTCCGACGACTCGATGGAGCTCTTGGAGCGCACCTGGGCGCCGAAACCGACGGCGCTCTTGCCGATTCGCTTCCCGATGATCTTGTCGAGGCCTGCGAATGCACCGCCGCAGATGAAGAGGATGTTCGTCGTGTCGATCGAGAGGAACTCCTGGTGTGGATGCTTCCGCCCACCCTGGGGCGGCACGGAGGCGATCGTTCCCTCGAGGATCTTCAGGAGCGCCTGCTGCACACCCTCCCCCGACACGTCGCGCGTGATCGACGGGTTGTCCGCCTTGCGCGCGATCTTGTCGACCTCGTCGATGTAGATGATCCCGGTCTCCGCCTTCTTGATGTCGAAGTCGGCGGCCTGAATCAGCTTGAGGAGGATGTTCTCGACATCCTCGCCGACGTAGCCGGCCTCGGTAAGCGCGGTCGCATCGGCGATCGCGAAGGGGACGTTGAGGATCCGCGCCAGCGTCTGCGCAAGGAGCGTCTTCCCGCAGCCGGTCGGGCCGAGCAAGAGGATGTTCGACTTCTGGAGCTCGACGTCGCCTTCCTCGGTCCCCATCTGCACGCGCTTGTAGTGGTTGTAGACGGCCACCGCGAGCGTGCGCTTCGCCTCTTCCTGGGAGACGACGTAGTCGTTCAGGACAACGTAGATGTCCTTCGGCCGCGGGAGGTTGTCGAGGTCGAGCGCCGCGGGAGCGGTGAGCTCCTCGTCGATGATTTCATTGCAGAGATCGATGCACTCGTCGCAGATATAGACGCCGGGCCCGGCGATCAGCTTCTTGACCTGACGCTGGCTCTTTCCGCAGAAGCTGCAGAGGAGCTGCTCGTTTCCGTCGGATGCTCGGG
>JALYST010000243.1 GCA_030854665.1 Actinomycetota bacterium | reverse complement strand
GTGTCAACCCGACCTACAAGCCGGTCGTCGCGTTCGCTGCTCTCATTCTCGTGCTCCTGTTGCGTCCGCAGGGCTTGTTCGGAAAGGCACGCGTCGTTTGAGCACGATCGCCAGTTTCGGCTTCTGGTCTTTCGTCGGCATCGTGGCAGGCATCTACACGCTGTTCGCGCTCGGCGTCCAGGTGCAGTTCGGCTTTGCGGGTCTGCTCAACTTCGGCCAGGTCGCGTTCATGGGCATCGGGGCATACACGATGGCCATTCTCGTTGTGAAGGAGGACCTGAACATGTGGCTGGCAGCAGGCTGCCGGGTTGTTCTCGCGATGCTCGCCGGGCTGCTACTCGGTCTTCCGACGCTCCGCCTGCGAGCGGACTACTTCGCTATCACCACAATCGCCTTCAGCGAGATCCTTCGCTACGTCGCGACGAACGAGGACCGTCTCACCGGCGGCTCACAAGGGACGATCAACCTCGCCGGGATCGGAAAGGCGTCTCAGTACGACGGCGCCTGGCAGGGCTTCCTCGACAAGGTGGAGCGCAATCTCCATGTGAGCGGCGACGCGGCCATGCTCATCCTGGTCTGGACCGTTGCCCTGCTCGCTGTCGCGATGGTGTCCCTGATGATGCGCACTCCATGGGGACGGGTGCTGAAGTCAATCCGTGAGGACGAGGACGCGGCAGCCTCGCTCGGGAAGAACGTCTTTCTGTACAAGCTCCAGGCGCTTGCGATCGGTGCCGCGCTTGGAGCAGTCGCCGGCGTCTTCTATGCGTGGCAGTTCAGCTTCTTCGCCCCGGACGACTTTGCGCCGCTGATCACCTTCTTCGCCTGGATGATCGTCATCCTTGGCGGGCTCGGGCGTGCGTGGACCGTGCCGGTCGGGGCGCTCGTGTTCGGCGTCATCTTCGCCGGCACGCGCTTCTTCGACTTCCCACCCTTCTCGCTGCTCGATTCGACGGAGCGCGCGTATGTGCGACTCATCGTGATCGGCCTCGTGATCATCGGCCTGATGCTCTTCCGGCCGCAAGGGATCTTCGGCAGCCGGAAGGAGATGGTCCTGGAGTGACGGCGATCCTGGAGGTGCGCGAGGTCGTCCGCGCCTTCGGCGGCCTCCGCGCCGTCGACGACGCGTCATTCGATGTGGAGGCCGGGTCGATCACGGCTCTGATCGGACCGAACGGAGCCGGCAAGTCGACACTGTTCAACGTGATCTCCGGCTTCCTTGCTGCCGAGCGCGGACGAGTGCAATTTGAAGGCCGGCGGATCGACCGTGCGCAACCGCACCGCATCGCGCAGCGCGGCCTCTTGCGGACGTTCCAGGTGCCCCGCACCCTGACCCGCATGTCTGTCCTGGACAACGTCCTGGTCGCAGCGACCCGCCATCCCGGCGAGCGGCTCACTGGGCTGGCGCTCCGTCCGGGCCTTGCGCGTAGGCGCGAGGGAAGGGCGCGCGAGCGTGCGGCCGAACTGCTCGCGCTCTTCAGGCTCGACGGGCACGCCGGCGAATACGCAGGCGTCCTCTCCGGCGGCCAGCGCAAGCTCCTCGATTTCGCTCGCGTGCTGATGGCGGAACCACGACTGGTGCTTCTCGACGAGCCGATGGCGGGCGTCAATCCGACACTCGGCCGACAGCTCATCGAGCATGTTCTGCGACTGCGCACCGAGGCAGGGATGACGTTCCTCTTCGTCGAGCACGACCTCGACATCGTCATGGAGGCGAGCGACCACGTGATCGTCATGAACGAAGGTCGCGTGATTGCCAGCGGCGATCCAGAGGAGGTAAGGGGCAACCAGCGTGTCGTCGACGCCTATCTCGGAACGGCCCGAGCGCAATGAGCGAGCCGTTGCTCGAAGTTGCCGACGTCGAGGCGGGCTACGGGGAAGCGCTCGTGCTGCGCGGTGTCTCGCTCGCCGCGTTCGAGGCCGAGCTCGTGGCGATCATCGGCCCGAACGGCGCCGGCAAATCGACGCTCCTCAAGGTGATCTACGGCCTCCTTCGACCGACGGCCGGCAAGGTTCTCTACCGGAGGGACGACGTCACGGGCATGCGCCCGGAACGGCTGACGCGCATCGGGCTCAACTACGTGCCTCAGCTCGGGAACGTCTTCCCGAGCCTGTCGATTGCCGAGAACCTGCT
>JALYST010000242.1 GCA_030854665.1 Actinomycetota bacterium | reverse complement strand
CACGAGCCCGGCCCGCTCGCCTCCGGCCGCGCGGATATCCGCCTGCCGGTCGAGCTCCGCGTTCAGCTCCGCACCGAAGAGCAGCGCGAACGCCGAGTAGTTGAGCCACAGCAACAGGATGACGCCGCTCGCGATCGTCCCGTACGTCTTCGTGTAGTTCCCGGCGAAGGTGACGTAGAGCGCGAAGAGGCCCGACAGGAGAAGCCAGAGCAGGCCGCCGACGAAAGAGCCCGGCGTGATCCACTTCCAGCTTCGCTGCTCCTTGTTCGGCGCGAGGTAGTACACGAGCCCGAAGAAGAGAAGGATGGCGCAAAACGCGACCGGCCACCGCGTGATCCCCCAGACCCACTGGAAGGCGCCGCCCACACCTGTCTTTTTCGAGATCGCATCCCCGAGCGCGCCGCCGACGACAATCAGGAGGAAGACGCCTGCGGTCGTGATCCCGCTCGAGACGACGAGCAGGATTGCGACTCCTCGCACCTTCCAGAACGGGCGCGTCTCAAGTCGTTCATATGCCGTGTTCAGCGCCTTGATCACCGAGGTCATGGCGCCGCTCGCCGCCCAGACCGCGCCGAGGAAACCGATGATGAACGCCGCCGCCGACGTTCCTCCCTGCGAGTCCCGCTGCAGGCTGGTGATAAACCTGATCACGCCGTCCGGCGCGATCGGGTCGAGCAGTGTTTTGACGTCGTCGAACAGGTGGAAGAGCCCGAGCGCCCCGACCAGAAAGGCCATCGCCGGGAAGAAGGCGAGCAGCGAGCTATAAGCGATCTGCTGGGCTAGACCCATGCAGTCGTCCTTCATGAACTCGGCGAAGCTGCGCTTGAACGCTACCAACCAGGCGGCCAGGCTCAGCTTCTCGGGCGAGCTCGGGGCGTGCCCGGCGGTCGCTTCTCGATCAGTCGCGGTCGACAATGCGGAAGCGGCCGAGCTTTGACTTCGTCTCGCCCTCCCGCCCGCGCCGGAAGATCAATCGTGCGGTTGCCCCGCCCCCTCCCGCCAGCAGGAAGCCCCTACCGAGCGCCCCGACCGCCACCACCGGGAGATTGGAGCGCAACTTTGCGCCGATGTTCGTCGCCTCGCCGATTTCTTCGCGAAGCGTTTCCGCCGCACCTGCAAGGTGTTCACGTTCGGACTCGATGTCCCGGCGGACCTGTTCGACTGTCCGGCTGTTGCTACCGGCCATTGCTCTTCAGCGCCTCAGTCGTCAGCTTTGCCTCGCGGATCGCCTGCTCGGGGACCGGGGGCGACCCCTGCTTGATCTTCACCATCCCCAGCACGCCCAGCGCGAGTGCGAACGCGAAGAGGATCGCTGTGGTGATCAGGAGCGCGAGCCAGGTGGACATGGCAGTTGCCAGCGCGGCCGCGATCGTGGCGAACGCGAAGCCGATGACGAAGAGGAGCATGATCGCGGCTACGAGGGCGAGCGCGATCCCCAGCCCGAGCGAGACGATCTTGCGCTTGAGCTCCATGGCGGCGAGCTCGAGCTCCAGACGCACGATCGAGCTTGCGCGCTCCGCGAACTCCTTGACGGCGGCGCCGAGACCATGGGCCTGTCGTCCGTCAGTCCCTTGGGTGTGCATGGCCCCTCCAGTCGATCCACTTCGCCAGGATGATGCCGGTGGCGAGCGCGGCACCGACCACGATCCACGGGCTCGGGCCCGCGCCCTTTTTTTTCGCCTTCGGCCGGGCGCCGAGCTGCGGGCTCGACGGTGCAACCGTGCCCTGCCCGGGCTTCAGGTTCGTCGGCGACTCGCCTTTGGCGCGCGCTTTGATCAGGCTCGGCTTCATCTTGCGAATCAAATCGGCATCCTCGGCGAGTGGTTGTGCAAGCTTCGCCTTCACGCCGCCCTCGCCCGCCAACTGATTGGCTAGCCGTTGGAGTTTGCTCGCGGCGCGCTCGACTTTTTGATCGGCTGTCATTTCTTGGTGGGCGGTTCTTCGCCCGTGAGCGTACGCCAGATCCGCGAGGCTGTGCGGCGCGACACGATCGTTGCCAGAGCGGCCAGGGCGCCGTAGAGGGCGGACCAGAGGAGTTTGCGAAGCATGACTTCGAGTTCTACCAAGCCCTGGCTCCGCCAAACCTGCATACGTATGCTGTTCTTATGCAACTGGGGAAGACCGAGCGGCAGCGCCTGATCGAGAGCCTGGTCTCACGAATGAGGATTGGCACGCAGTTCGAGCTGCTCGACGCGCTCTCCCACGCAGGTTGTGTCGTCACACAGGCGACGGTCTCGCGCGACATTCGCCAGCTCGGTCTCGAGAAGACGCATGACCCCTTCGGCCGGCCGCGGTACGTGTTGCCTCATGACGCCCGCCGCACCGATCCCATCGAGGTCCTGAACTCGATTCTCGGCCAGTTCGGGCGCAAGGTGACGCCGGCAGGGAACGTCGTCGTGCTGCAGTCCGAGCTCGGCTCCGCGCCTGCGATCGCGCGTGCCCTCGACCAGCTAGAGCACGAACGGATCGTCGGCACGCTCGCCGGGGACGACACCGTCCTCGTCGTGGCGCCCTCGGAGAGGGATGCGAAGACACTGGCGCGGGAACTAGCGGGCGTGCTCGGCTAGCGCGCGCCTGGCGCGGCCTCGTCCGTCAGTTGTTTCACACGGTCACCCGTTAAGAACAGGTGCACGTGACCTTCTGTGATCTTCCCTACCTGCTCGGCGGGAACGTAGCTGGAGCCGCTTAGGAGCCCGGTCGAGATCAGAAGGCCGTTGAAGATGTCGGCGTTCGTATCGCCTTCGATCTCCTCCACACGGCCTATTTCGCTGCCGTCGGCGTCGACGACCTTCCACCCGGGCTCGATCATGAGCCATGAGATCGGATCGCCTTCCGTCATACCGTGTGACCCCCTAGCAGCCAGACCGGGCCCTGCGTGGCCTCGGGATTCGTGTCCGAGAGCACGTAGAGGATCTCCACCTCGCCGGTGATCCCCTCGTCGTCACAGCGCTCGAAGCAGCGTGCCGCCATCTCGGGGGAAACGCCGTAGCCGAAGTGATGAGCGCTGCGGAACCGCAGGGCTGCCGGGCCGCCGTAGCGCGCGGGGTTCACGGGAGCGAGCAGCAGCGCCCCACGCTCGAGATAATCGGTTGAGTCGAGCCGTACCTGCGCGTAGATGTCGCTCCAATCCGGTGGGACCGCAGCGAGACGCAGCTCCCACTGGGCGCGCAGCGTCTGCTTCTTGCGCAACTCCTCGACAGGGGCCTTCTGGACTTTCTGCAGCTCCAGCGTTCCAGTTATGCCCTCGTCGTCGAGGCGCTTGACCAGGCGGCGGAGCGCCTCGGGGCCGATGCCCGGGCCCCGCCGGTCCACCGCGAAGCGGATAACCCGGGCCAGCCGGCCGGGGTTCGCCGGCGCAAGCAGCTCAGCGGCCCGTTCGGCACGCGACTCGTCGCCCACCGTGAGCTGGAAGCGGAGCTCGGCCCAGTCGTCCACCAGGCCGCGCTCGAGCTCGCTGAACTGTTCGACTAGTCGCAAGAGCCTGAGCATAAACTGAGACTCATGGCGAAGGTAGAGCAGAAAGGGACGCTCTCGAAGTCGGATTTGCGCGAGTTCTTCCGCGAGATGCTGCTGATCCGGCGGTTCGAGGAGAAGGTCGAGGAGCGGTTCAGGGCCGGGGAGCTTCCCGGTTTCCTGCACGTGGCAATCGGCCAGGAGGCCGTCGCGGTCGGCGTCTGCCGCGCGCTGGAGGAGAGCGACATCATCGCCTCGACACACCGCGCCCACGGACACACCCTTGCGAAGGGAACGACGCCGAACGAGCTCATGGCGGAGCTGTACGGGAAGCTCGAAGGCTGTTCGCATGGCTACGGCGGGTCGATGCACCTGTACGACATCGAGCGCGGCAACTTGGGCGCCAACGCGGTCGTCGGGGGTGGTCTACCGGCGATCACCGGCGCGGCGCTGGCCTTCAAGCTGCGCGCCGAGCCGCGCGTCGCAGTCGCTTTCTTCGGCGATGGGGCCACGAACATCGGCACCTTCCATGAGTCGCTCAACCTGGCCCAGCTCTGGAAGGTCCCCGCGGTCTTCGTGTGCGAGAACAACCACTGGGCCGAGTCGACGCCGGGCTGGCAGCACATGCCGATCGAGGACATCTCCCAGCGTGCGGTCGCCTTCGGAATGAAGGCTGTCAAGGTCGACGGTCAGGATGTCGAGGCGGTCTACAAGGCGACGCGCCGTGCGCTGGAGCACGCTCGCAGTGGCAAGGGCCCGGTCTTCCTCGCGGTCAACACGTACCGCTTCGTCGGCCATTACATCGGCGATCCGCAGGTCTACCGGTCGAAGGAAGAGCTCGAAGAAACGCGGAAGACACAGGATCCGATCGAGCACCTGCGCACGAAGCTGGAGCTCTCGGGCGACGACGTCGAGGAGATCGACCGCGAGGTACAGGAGATCGTCGACGCCTCGGTCGAGTTCGCCAAGAACGGCACCGATCCCAAACCGGAAGACGCCCTGAAGAACGTCTATGCCTGATTTCCGCAAAAAATGCTGCGCATTTTTCGCGGGGAGGGGTAGTCCGTTCGCTGCGCTCGGGAGACTCGCAGATGCCTGAGTTGAGCTACCGAGAGGCGGTCAGGGACGCGCTGTCTCGGGCGATGCGGGACGACGAGGACGTGTTCATCATGGGCGAGGACATCGCCGAGATGGGCGGCTCCATGGGCGTCACGCAGGGGCTGGTCGACGAGTTCGGGCCGGAGCGGGTTCGCAACACGCCGATCTCCGAGATGGCGCTCGCGGGCGCAGCGATCGGCGCCGCGATGCAGGGGATGCGCCCGATCGCGGAGATCATGTACGAGGACTTCCTGACGCTCGCGACCGAACAGATCGTGAACCAGGCCGCGAAGCACCGCTACATGTCGGGTGGTCAGCTGACCGTGCCGGTGACTTTTCGCACCCAGGGTGGCGCCGGCTGGTCGCCGGGCGCGCAGCACGCGCAACAGCTCGAGTCGTGGTTCGTGCACATCCCGGGGCTCAAGGTCGTCTTCCCGTCGACGCCCACGGACGTGCGCGGGCTGCTCTGGTCGTCCATCTACGACGACAACCCGGTCGTCTTCTTCGAGCATCGGACGCTGTACGGGATCAAAGAGGACGTTCCCGACGAGCTCGAGCCGATTCCGCTCGGGCAGGCGCGAACGCATCGCCAGGGTGAGGACGTGACGGTGATCGCAACCGGCCGCCTCGTGCACGAGGCTCTTGCTGCGGCCAAAGAGGCGGAAAAGGAGGGTGTCTCGGTCGAGGTCGTGGACCCGCGGACACTGCTACCGCTCGACGAGGACGCGTTGATCTCGTCCGTCAAGAAGACGAACCGCTGCGTCGTCGCACACGAAGCGGTCGTGCGCGGTGGCTTCGGCGCAGAGGTGGCCGCTGTGATCCAGTACGCCGCGTTCGACTGGCTCGACGCGCCGATCGAGCGCGTCGGCGCGAAGTTCGCGCCACTGCCGTTCGCCCCGGTGATGGAGGAGTTCGTCGTCCCACATGCCAACGATGTGCTCGAAGCGATTCGCCGAACCGTGGGGCGTAGCGATGGCAACTGAAGTCAAGCTCCCCCGGCTCGGCCAGGGCATGGAGTCCGGCACGATCGTGAAATGGCTGAAGTCGGAAGGCGACAAGGTCGAGAAGGGTGAGGCGCTCTACGAGCTGGACACCGACAAGGTGACGCAGGAAGTGGAGGCGGAGGCATCCGGGGTTCTGCTCAAGATCGCGATCACCTCCGGCGAGGTCGAGGTCGGCAAGACCATCGCGGTGATCGGCGAGCAGGGCGAAAAGGTCGAGGAAGTCGAGGAGCCGAAGGAGCCCGCCGGGAACGGTTCGGCGGCCCAGGAAGTGGCCGACGATGCCCAGGAGGAAGGCTCTCCCGCGCGCGCGCGTGAACAGGACAGGGAGCGTGGACGGCGCGCTTCGGCGGGCGACATGGGCGAGCAGGTGGCCGAGGTCAGGCAACCGTCCGGCGACAACGGCGGGCGCGTCAAGGCCTCGCCGCTGGCCCGCCGCATCGCACGCGAGCGCGGGATCGATCTCAGCGGAGTCGCCGGCACCGGCCCCGACGGCCGCGTCGTCGCGGAGGACGTCGAGCGCACTGCCGCGTCCGGCGCGCCTGCGCCGGTCGGCGCGCCCGCCCTCCCGCTCGAAGGGGTGGAGGTACAGCAGCTGTCCTCGATGCGCAAGACGATCGCGCGTCGGCTCACCGAGGCCTGGCAGGCGCCGGTCTTCCAGCTCAGCGTCACCGTGGACATGGGTCGCGCGCTCGAGCTGCGCGAGCGCCTCGTGAAGCTGCACGGCGACGCCGTCAAGCCGACGATCTCCGATCTCCTGACCAAGGTCTCCGCGGCCGCGCTGATGCGCCACCGCGCAGTGAATGCGCTCTACAAAGGCGACGCCGTCGAGCTGCACCCGACCGCGAACATCGGCATCGCCGTCGCGGTCCCGAACGGGCTCGTCGTTCCGGTCATTCCAGGATGCGAGCGGAAGTCGATCGCGGAGATCGCCGCCGCACGCGCGGCGATCGTCGAACGGGCACGGGCGGGAAAGCTGCAGCAGTCCGATCTCGACGGTGGCACCTTCACGATCTCCAATCTGGGCATGTACGGCATCGAGCGGTTCATCGCGGTCCTCAACCCGCCGCAGGCCGCGATCCTCGCGGTCGGCTCGATCGAAGAGAGAGTCGTTGCCGTGGACGGCCAGCCTGCCGTGCGTCCACGCATGGAGATCACGCTGACGTGTGACCACCGCGCAGTCGACGGCGCGACGGGCGCCGAGTTCCTGCGCGATCTGAAGGCGTTCCTGGAAGAGCCCGGGCTCGCCCTGTAGTGACGCTGGTCTGGTACCAGGTCAGGGATCTGCAAGCCGGCCGAGCGTTCTACACCGGCAAGCTGGGTTTCACCGAGACGTACGTCGACTCGGACGGCAGCTGGGTGAAGCTCGAGCGCGGCGGGATGGAGATCGGGCTCGCCGAGGGCGAGCCGCAGGAAGACTCGGGCGTCGCCCACGTCGACGTGCATGACGTGAAGGCCCTGGCCGACGAATTGCGCAAGGAAGGGGTCGAGGTCGGCGTCGTCTTCGAGCTGCACGGCGAGATGCGTCTGCTGGACGTGTTCGATCCTGACGGAAACCGCCTCCAGTTCGCCGAAGAGCTTTCCCCAGGCTGAGATCGAGCCGCAGGGCAGGGTCGAACGCGACGAAATGCGCCGTGACTTCGTTTGCCGGGCGCTCTGCGGGGCGCCGTGGCTTATATACGGCTAGCTAGATGGCGGAGGGACGCTGTACAAGCGGCGCAGGAAGGCGAACGCGGCCTGGACCTAGTCGCAACGCACGGCGCCGGAGCAGGCGGGCCCGCAGGCCGGTCCCAAACTCGGTCCGCCGATCATCGTCACGTTTCATAACCTTGAAGATGCCGTAGGTAGGACCTTCTTGCATGGTTTGCGAAGAATCACTCGTTCGAGTGACTGGCGCTTAAACTCAGCATTGTGATCCGCCAGGCCGGGCCACAAGACGTCCGCTTTCTCCGCGACATGCTGAAGCACGCCTATCACTGGCGGCTGAACGCGGATCCGGATCTCCCGGTCGCGAGGTACGTCAACAACTGGGGCCGGCCGGGAGACGCCGGCCTCGTCGCCTGGGAGGCCGGCCCGATCGGCGCGGCGTGGTACCGGCTCTTCCCCGCGGACGCGCCCGGCTTCGGCTTCGTCGACGAGGAGACCCCGGAACTGACGATCGCCGTCGTGCCGAGCCGCCGCGGCGGTGGCCTCGGCGGGCAGTTGATGACAGCGCTGCTCGACCGCGCCCGCCAGGACGGCCACAAGGCGATCAGCCTCAGCGCCGAGCGGGGAATGACGAAGCTCTACGAGCACTATGGCTTCGCTGCCGTGGAGGAGAAGGACGGAACGGTCACGATGAAGGCAGATCTCTAGCGGTCGATACGATCGACCTGATGGAAGTCGACGTCGCTGTTCTCGGAGGAGGGCCGGGTGGTTACACGGCCGCTATTCGTGCCGCGCAGCTCGGCGCCAAGGTGGCGTGCGTCGAGCGCGAGCCTGAGCTCGGTGGTACGTGCCTGCGGGTCGGCTGCATCCCGACGAAGGCCTGGGTGCAAACCGCCTTCGCGCTGAAGGAGGCGGAGCACACCTTCGACAAGCTCGGAGTGAAGCTCGGCGGCTTCCAGCTCGAATTCGGGAAAGCGAACGAGTGGAAGGACGGCGTCGTCAAGCAGATGACGCAGGGAGTCGCGTCGCTCTTCAAGGCGAGCGGCGTCGAGTGGGTCAAGGGCAACGGCACGTTCGAGGATGCGCACACGATCGCCGTCGAGGGCGGGGAGGACATCACCTTCAAGCACGCGATCGTCGCGACCGGGTCGTTCCCCCTCCTTCCCCCGATCGAAGGGTTGGACTCCGAGCGCTGCGTCGACTCGACGGGCCTGCTCGCGCAGACGCAAGTCCCGAAGCGGCTCGTTGTGCTCGGCGGCGGCATTATCGGCTGCGAATTTGCGTCGATCTTCGACCGTTTCGGGAGCGAGGTGGCGATCATCGAGATGCTGCCGGCGCTCATCCCGCAGGAGGACGCGGACGCGTCGAAAGAGCTCGCCAAGCAGTTCGGCAAGCGCGGAATCACCCTTCACCTCGAGAAACAGTGCACGAAGGTGGAGGACAAAGGAGGCGCACTGACCGTGCACTTCGGCGACGGCGAGACTGTCGAGGCGGATCTCATGCTCGTCTCGGTCGGCCGGGGGCCGAGCGTCGAAGGGCTGGGCCTCGAAGGGATCGGCGTCGAGTTCGACAAGCGCAAGGGCATCGCCGCAGACGAACACCGTCGCACGACGGTCGAGCACATCTACGCCGTCGGTGACTGTGCGGGTTACTGGCAGCTCGCGCACACCGCGTTTCGCGAGGGTGAGGTCGCGGCGGAGAACGTCTGCGGGCACGAGGCCGTCGTGGACAACCGCGCCGTGCCGAGGCCGATCTACACGGATCCGGAGATCGCGGGCGTCGGCCTGACCGAAGCCGAGGCGCGCGAGCAGTACGGCGACGACGTGGCGACGGGCATGTTTCCGTGGGTCGCGAATGCCCGTGCAGTCATGCAGAACGAGACCACCGGCTGGGTCAAATCGATCCACGAGACGCGGTACGGCGAGCTGCTCGGGCTCGTCATGGTCGGGCCACACGTGACCGATTTGATCGAAGCCGGCGTGGTGGCGATCGACGCCGAAGCGACCGTCGAGACGGTGGCTGACGGGATGGCCGCGCACCCGACCCTCTCGGAAGCGATCAAGGAAGCCGGGCTCGTCGCTCTCGGCCGGGCCATCCACGTCCCGAACCGCAAGCGCGCCAAAGCTCCGGCCTAGTCTTTACTGCTTTCAAATGGCAAGTTCCGCGTATCCCCAACGCGGGCATGTTCGTTCACAGAGCGTCATGGCATCGGCTGTCCCTGAGCTTCCGGTCCTAGCCCGAGATCAGGCGTTCGAGACCCTGTATCGGCGCTATGTCAAGGACGTCTACCACTACGCGCTCGCGCTGCTGCGGAATCCAGCCGACGCGGAAGACGTCATGCAGACGACGTTCCTCAACGCCTACCGCGCGTATCAGCGGGGCATCGAGATCGAGAAGCCGCACAACTGGCTGATCAAGATCGCCCACAACGTCGCGCGAACGAGATACGCACGCGCAAGCCGCCGTGTAAAGGAAGTGCCGCTCGAAGACCACGTCGAGCAACTCGCCGTTCCGGAGGCTGATCGACCGGATGTCACAGGCGTCCTGCGGGCGCTCGGGCGTTTGCCGTTCAACCAGCGGGCGGCCCTCGTCATGCGCGAGCTCGAGGGACGGTCGTACGCCGAGATCGCCGACACGATCGGAGTTTCCGTGTCGGCCGTCGAGACCCTGATCTTCCGTGCGCGGAAGTCGTTGCGCCTCAAGGCGTCGGCGCTCCGCGCCCTCGCGGCCTTCCCGCTCCCGAGCTCGCTGACCCAGCTCTTCGAGGGCGGTGGCGTCGTTGCAGGAGGCGGGGCTGTCGTCGGTACGGGCTTCCTCGTGAAGGCGGCGGTGGCGCTCGTGGCCGGGGCAGTCGCAACCGGCATAGGCGGAGATCACAGCGGAACCACCGCAGCCGCAGCAGAAGCCATGCCGAAAGTCGAAGTCGCGGAGTCATGGCACCGCGCTGACGGATTCATGGTTCGGCCGGTGCGCGCCGTCACCGTCAAGGGTGCTCAGATCACAGGGGAGAACCGCGTGCGTGACGGCTCTGCGACGACGGTCGCGGGGACGAAACGAGCCGCCCGCCTCGCCGTTGCCGGCAGGCCGCGGCTTGCTCGGCCTGGAGCAGGCTCCGCAGCTCCCGAGAACTCGACGGAGGCCGTGTTGCCCTCGCTTTCCGGCCAGGTCGCGGAAGTGGTCAGCACGGTCGAAAAGGCCGCTGTGGAAGTGCCGGCAGCACTCCCGCTCCAGGCGCCAAGCCTGCCGCCGTTGCCCGTCGAAGTCCCCAAAGTCCCTGGACGAACGCCGCTTCCCTAGTCAACCAGCCGCACGGGGGACGCAAGATTCCGGCGGAGCGGGTATCTACTAGGTCATGACGCCTCTGCTGGCGCCGAGGCCTCGCTCCGACCGGGGCTTCGAGCGGCTTTACAAGCGACACGTCGGCGACGTGTATCGATACGCGCTCGCAGTCATGCGCAACCCCACCGACGCCGAGGACGTCACTCAAACGACCTTCCTCAACGCCTATCGCGCGTACGTTGAGAAGGGCAGCAGGCCGGAAAAGCCACAGAACTGGTTGATCGCGATCGCGCACAACGTTTGCCGGCAGCGGTTCCGTCAGTCAGCCAGGCGACCGGCCGAGGTCTCGTTCGAGGACGACATCGCAGACACGGTCGCCGACCACGACGCGCCGAGCGGCGACGACATCAGGCGGGCCCTCGGTCACCTCGCCTTCAACCAGCGTGCGGCCCTGGTCATGCGCGAGCTCGAGGGCCGCTCGTACGCCGAGATCGCCGAGATCCTCGAGGTCTCGACCAGTGCGGTCGAGACGCTGATCTTCCGGGCACGGCGCGCGTTGCGCGAGCAACTCGACGGGTCCTTCAACTGCGGCGAGGCGGAGTTCGCGATCTCTCGCCAGCTGGACGGCCGGCTTGCGCGACAAGAGCGTGGACAGCTGCGCGCCCACCTGCGTGAGTGTGCGGAGTGCGCCGGCTTCGCCCGCCGTCAGCGAGCGCAACGCGGCGCCCTGAAGACGCTCGCGTGGGTGCCGCTGCCAACGTCGCTCACGTCGCTCTTCGGCGGCGGCGGAGCCGCGGCGGGGGCGGGCCTTGCCCTCAAAGCCGCGGCTGCGGTCACCGCCGGTCTGGCGATCGGAGGCGCCGGTTACGAAGGGGTGCGCCACACCCCGTGGCACGGCCAGAAGCCGGCGCCAGCTGCGCCGGCCAGACCGGTCCTTGCGGCTGATCCAGTTCCCGTCCTGCGCGGCTCCTCACGCGTCGCGCCTGTGGCCACTCCTGGCACGCACGGCAACGCAGCCAAGATTGCGAACGCCAAGCCGAAGAAGGCCAACACGTTCAAGACGCATGGGCATGGAAATCAAACACGGTCTCCCGGCGCCGCGAGTGCCGCAGTTCGACACGGCAAGGCGCACCAGCCGAAACGAGCCAAACCGGCCCATGGCGCATCTGTGCACGCAAAAGCGAAACCTGAGCCGAAGCGGCTCAAGCTGCCGGGCCCGATCGGGGAACATCCCCTCCCCGGCCACCGCAAGCAGAAATAGCCTGCTCTTCTCTCGTGCATGCACCCGCTCCCGATTGGGAAAGGGTGCTTGGTAGGCTCGCTCGACGAAAGGAGACCGATGAGGATCGTCAATCGACGAAACGCAGTACTCGGCTGGGGCGTCTGGAAAGTCGTGAAGAAGGTCGGGAAGCGGAAGGCACGCGCGGCGGTCCCGGGGACGGGTGGGCACGCCGGGCTGAACAAGGGAGCGATCGCCTCCATGCTCACTGCAGCGGGTGGCGCGCTCTGGTTCTGGCGCAAGAAGTCGGACAAGACGCCGCCAGGCTCGTAGTGGCGGACGTTCCGGCCGGCCTTCTGCGGCCCGCGCTCGCAGGGATCATTCCGTACGAGCCGGGCAAGCCGGTCGAAGAGGTTCAGCGCGAGCTCGGGCTCGAACGTGTGGTCAAGCTCGCCTCCAACGAAGGGCCGTTCGGACCGTTCCCACAGGCGCTCGAAGCGTTGGAGCGCTCCGCCGGTGAGCTGAATCGCTATCCGGACGGGGGGGCGTACCGCCTGCGCGCCGCACTCGCCGAACGCCACGGTGTGCGCTTCGAGGAGGTCGCAATCGGTTCCGGAGCCGACGGTCTCATCGACGGGATCTCGCAGGCCGTGCTCGACGAGGGCGACCAGGTCGTGTTCGGTTGGCCGTCGTTCCCGAGCTACGCGATCTACGCGCGCAAGCTGAGCGCGGAGCCCGTTCAGGTGCCGCTCAGCGATGACCGCTACGACCTGAACGCGCTGCTCGACGCGATCACAGAGCGGACGAAGCTCGTGTACGTCTGCAACCCCAACAATCCGACGGGCACGATGAGTTCGCGCGCCGAGCTCGACGCGTACTTCGAGCGAGTGCCGGACCACGTGCTGACCGTCCTCGACCAGGCGTACTTCGAGTACGTCGACGAGCCCGACTACACGGACGGCATCGAGGAGTACTTCAAGGTGGGCCGGCAGGTGATGGTGTTGCGTACGTTCTCGAAGATCTACGGGCTCGCCGGCGCCCGGGTGGGCTACGGCGTCGGGCCGGCCGAGCTCGTCACTGCTCTCGGAAAGACACGGCGTGCGTTCGACCTCACGACGCCTGCGCAGGTCGCGGCCCTCGCCAGTCTGGACTCGCCCGGCGAGATAGAGCGCAGGCGTCGGGCCAACGCCGAGGGCCGTGCGGACCTCGAGCGGATCCTGACGGAAGCGGGTTACAAGGTGACTGCACCGGCCGTCGGGAACTTCCTGTTCGTCAACCTGGGCGAAGTCGCGCAGCCGTGGTTCGAGGCGTTGCTGCGGGAAGGTGTGATCGTGCGTCCCCTCGCAGGGTTCGGCGCGCCGAACGCGATCCGCGTGACTGTCGGAACCCCGGAGGACCACGCGTTCCTGGCAGAAGCCCTCGCCCGGGTGAGGACGACCGCAGGGGCTTCCTGACAGACTTCGCCGGGGTGACCGGCCTCCGCCGCCAGCTGAGCCTCCTCGGTACCGCGTCCGGCTTCCGGCTGCTGTTCCTGGCCACGCTGGGATCGAGCCTGGGGACGCTGCTGGCAACCGTCGCGCTCGTCGTCGATGTCAAGGACCGCACCAATTCGGGCTCGTGGGTGAGTGTGTTGATGATCGCCGAGTTCCTCCCGGCGGTGGCCGTCGGGCTCTTTCTCGGCCCGCTCCTCGACCGGATTTCACGCCGCGGCCTGATGATCGTCTCCGACCTCGTCCGCGCCGCGGTCTTCTGCACCTTGCCGTTCGCCAGCACCGCTGGACAGATCGTGGCCCTCGCTGGGATTGCAGGGCTGGCAACGGGCTTCTTCCGGCCGGCGGTCTACGCGGGCTTGCCGAACCTCGTCGATGAGCAGGAGCTCGCGCACGCAAACTCGCTCATCCAGACCAGCGAGAACGTCAGCTGGACGGTCGCCCCGATCATTGGCGGCGCGCTCGTCGCTGCATCCGGGCCCGACCTCGCGTACTGGCTCAACGGCGCATCTTTTCTCGTCTCGGCGTTGCTCCTACTGCGCCTCTCAGGCGACAGCCTGCAGGGCGCGCTCGCGGTGAGCCGCGGTCACCTGCGCGACCTGAAGGACGGGTTTGCGCACGTGCTCCGTTCGCGGGCTCTGCTGACCGTACTGATCGTCTGGTCAATCGCTCTCGGAGCCGTCGCATCCACGCAGACGGCGCAGGTGTTCCTCGCCAAGGACTCCTTCGACGCCGGCGACTTCGGCTACGGGCTGATCTTCGGCTGCATCGGGCTCGGGCTCGCGATCGGGAGCTTCGGAGCGGGAACGTGGGTGGAGCGGCGATCGGTCGGCACGGTCTACGCGGCGAGCATCCTCCTGCAGGCAATCGGAGTTGCAGCCGCGGCTGTTGCACCGAACGTGTGGGTCTCCCTACCCTGCTTCGTGCTCGCCGGGATCGGCAACGGGATTGCCGTCGTCTGCAACTCACTGCTCGTGCAGCGCGGCGCGCCTGACGCGATCCGAGGCCGCGTCTTCACCGTGATCATGAGTGTCAACTACGCCGTGTACGGGCTCGGGTTCGTCATCGCAGGGCCGCTCACCGACAACGTCGGCCCGCGCTGGGTGTTCGGCGGCGTCGGCATCGTGCTCGCTTTTGCATCTCTCGTCGCCTACGCGCTGGCCCGCGGGGTGGAGCAGAAGGCCGAGCGAACCTTCGAGGCCGAGGCCGCCTAGTCAATGCACGGGCGGCGGGACTGGACGCGGGAGTCGCTCGCGGAAGGCGTCCGCACGGGCGACCGGCGGGCGCTCGCCCGGGCGATCTCGCTCGTCGAGAACGGTGACCCGCTTGCGTACGACCTCGTCCGCGACATCTATCCCGAGACAGGCCGCACCTATGCGGTGGGCATCACCGGCCCACCTGGCGTCGGCAAGTCGAGTCTCATTTCGACGCTGATCGGACACGTACGCGAGCAGGGGCGCACCATCGGCGTGATCTCGGTCGATCCGTCGAGTCCCTTCACACAGGGCGCGCTGCTCGGCGACCGGATCCGGCTCTCCGACCACTTTCTTGATCCGGGTGTGTTCATCCGTTCGATGGGCACGCGCGGCCATCTCGGGGGGCTGGCAGAGACGACGCTGCAGGCGCTGCTCGTCCTGGACGCTGCGGGGAAGGAGCTCGTCTTCCTCGAGACCGTCGGCGCGGGTCAGAGCGAAGTGGAAGTGATCGGGATCGCCGACACGGTCGTGCTCGTGCTGATGCCCGGATCCGGAGACTCGGTGCAGGCGCTGAAGGCAGGGATCATGGAGATTCCCGACGTGATCGCGATCAACAAGATGGATCATCCCGCAGCGAAGACGATGCTCAACGAGGTGCGTTCGATCCTCTCACTCGACAAGGAGCGGTCCTGGAAGCCGCCGATCGTCCTCACCGAGGCGACCACCGGCCAGAACGTCCCGGAGCTGTGGGAGAAGATCGAGGCGCATCGGGCGCATCTCGAGTCGGAAGGACAGCTCGAGGAGCGCAGGCGCAAGAATCTCGCCGGTGAGGTGTTCGCCATCGCATCCGGTCGGGCCAAGGCTCATCTCGAGCGGACGGTCGCGGACGATCCGGAGCTGCGCCGCCTGCTGGACGAGGTGCAACGGCGGGAACTCGACCCGTTGACCGCCGTTAGAGAGATCATGGAGAGGGTGTTCAAGCTTGGCGACAAAACAGATCGCACCGACACTCGCTGACATCCAGGAGGCGCGGAAGCGTCTTCAGGGAATCGCGGAAGAGACCCCGATCTACCTGTCGGAGACCTTCTCGCGCCGCTGCGCCCGCGAGGTGCGCCTGAAGGCGGAGAACCTCCAGCGGACAGGCGCATTCAAGATCCGTGGCGCCGTCAACAAGCTCAGCACGTTGTCGCCCGAGGAGCGCGCCGCAGGCGTCGTCGCGGCCAGCGCCGGCAATCATGGCCAGGCGGTCGCCTGGGCTGCTCGCGAGCTCGGCGTCAGTGCGCGCATCTTCGTTCCGGACACCGCGCCGATGGCGAAGGTCGAGGCGTGCAAGAACTACGGAGCCGAGACAGAGATGAGCGGCTCGTTCTTCGAGGACGCGATTGTGGCCGCGCTTGCGTACGTCGAAGAGACCGGCGGCACGTTCATCCATCCCTACGAGGACCAGCTCGTCGTGGCCGGCCAGGGAACGATCGGGCTCGAGCTGCTCGAGCAGGAGCCGGAGGTCGGCACGGTGCTGATCCCGATCGGCGGCGGTGGGCTTGCGCTCGGTATTGCAACGGCGCTGCGTGCCCTCCGGCCCGAGGTGCGAATCGTCGGAGTGCAGGCCGGGGTGGACGGCTACACGATCGCCGACGGGATCGCAGTGAAAGTTCCGAGCGAGCTCACGATGCCGCTCCTAGAGGATCTGCTGGACGACATCGTCTCGGTCACAGACGAGGAGATCAGCGAGGCGATCGTGTTGCTGCTCGAGCGCGCGAAGCTCGTCGTCGAGGGTGCGGGCGCCGTTGGCGTCGCTGCGCTGCTCGCCGGCAGGGCGGGCGGCTCGGGCATGGCGATCCCGATTCTGTCCGGCGGAAACATCGACCCGACGATGCTGATCTCCGTTATGCGCCACGGCCTGACCGTCGCGGGGCGCTATCTCGTCATACGGACGAAGCTGCCCGACCGTCCGGGCGAGCTGATCAAGCTGCTGTCGCTCGTCGCGGAGGAGCGCGGCAACGTGATCGCGGTCGAGCATCACCGCGAAGGAGTCGATGTGTCTGTGAGCGAGACGGAGATCGGGCTGACGCTCGTCACGCGCGACGAGGAACACTGCCAACAGCTGCTCGCCGCGATGACGGGGCGCGGTTACACGGTCGAACGTCTCAGTTGACGATGGAGGGCCGCCGCGAGCGCAAGGTCGTGACGGTCCTCTTCGCCGACCTGGTCGGCTTCACCGCGCGCGCGGAGCAACTCGATCCCGAAGACGTCGAGGCGATCCTCCGTCCGTATCACGAGCGCCTGCGAAGCGAGCTCGAGCGGTTCGGCGGCACGGTAGAGAAGTTCATCGGCGATGCGGTCATGGCCCTCTTCGGTGCGCCTGTTGCGCACGAGGATGATCCGGAACGCGCAGTGCGCGCTGCGCTCGCGATCAGAGACTGGGCGCGGGAGGACGATGCGGTGCAAGTGCGGATTGCAGTGAATACAGGGGAAGCGTTGATCAACCTCGACGCGCGGCCGGAAGCCGGGGAAGGCATGGCAGCGGGTGACGTCGTGAACACGACGGCACGCTTGCAGTCAGCAGCGCCGATCAACGGCATCATCGTCGGCGAGACGACGTATCGGGCGACGAGCCAGGCGATCGAGTTTCGGGTCCTGGATCCCGTCGAGGCGAAGGGAAAGGTCGAACCGCTCGCCGTCTGGGAGGCGGTCGACGCCCGTGCGCGAGCCGGTACAGAGGTCGTCTCAGCCGTAGCACCGCTCGTCGGTCGATCGCGCGAACTCGATCAGCTACTCGACTCCTTCGAGCGGGCCGAGCAGGAGAGCTCGCCCCAGCTCGTCACGCTGGTCGGGGTGCCGGGCATCGGGAAGAGCCGTCTCGTGCTCGAGCTTTCCGCGATCCTCGACCAAAGGCCCGATCTCGTCTACTGGCGACATGGCCGCTCCCTCCCCTACGGCGAAGGTGTCACTTTCTGGGCGCTGTCCGAGATTGTGAAGGCGCAGGCCGGCATCCTCGAGAGCGATTCGGCTGACGAGGCGAGCGGCAAGCTCGGCGAAATGCTCGTCGAGATCGTGCAGCCTGCCGAGGTCGCGTGGCTCGAGACCAGGTTGCGCCCGCTTGTGGGACTGAGTGCGGAGACCGACTTGGGCGGCGACCGGCGCACCGAGAGCTTCGCCGCCTGGCGTCGCTTCTTCGAAGCGCTCGCGGCCAAGAGGCCGCTCGTCCTCGTCTTCGAGGATGTCCACTGGGCCGATGACGACCTGCTGGACTTCGTGGACGAGCTGGCAGATTGGGTCGAAGGCGTCCCCTTGCTCGTCCTGTGCACCGCGCGACCCGAGCTGCTCGACCGCCGGCCCGGGTGGGGCGGGGGAAAGCGCAATGCGCTGACGATTTCCCTTTCGCCTCTGGGCGATGACGACACCGCACGGCTGATTGCCGGACTGCTCAATCGAGCGGTTCTCCCCGCAGACACGCAGGCAACGCTGATCGCACGGGCGGGCGGCAATCCGCTGTACGCAGAGCAGTTCGTCCGCATGGCCGGGGAGCGCGGCGCGGCGGACCAGGAGCTGCCCGAGACGGTGCAGGGAATTATCGCCGCACGGCTCGATTTGCTTCCGGTGGAAGAGAAAAGCCTTTTGCAGGACGCAGCGGTTTTGGGCAAGGTCTTCTGGGCCGGCGCGCTCGAGTCCGTCGGCAACGTGGGGCGCGCGGACGTTGAGGCGCGGTTGCGTTCTCTCGCCCGGAAGGAGTTCGTTCGTCGCGAGTTGCGCAGCGCGATCGCCGACGAGACCGAGTACGCGTTCGGCCACCTTCTGGTGCGCGACGTCGCATACGGACAAATTCCGCGAGCGTCACGCGCCGAGAAACACCGTCTCGTCGCCGAATGGATCGAGTCGCTCGCCACGGACCGGTTGGATGATCGCGCGGAGATGCTGGCGAACCACTATCTGTCCGCGCTCGAGCTCGCCGAGGCGGCAGGCATGCCGACGGAGACGCTCGCCGAGCCGGCGCGGCTCGCGCTCCGCGACGCCGGCGATCGCGCTTTCGCGCTCGGTTCCTACGCCTCGGCGGCTCGCCTCTACACGGCGGCGCTCACGCTATGGCCTGAGGACGATCCCGAGTGGCCGGTGATCGTGCTGCGCCGCGAGCAAGGTCGGGTGGAGCGAGGCGACGAGCCGGATGTCTCGGCGCTCGACGAGGCGCTGAGACGCTTCGTCGAGGCAGGACAGACGGAGCGTGCCGCGGACGCCGAGATCACCCTGGCGATCAACGCCTGGGTCGGCGGACACGGCGAAGCGGCCGACGAACACGGCGAGCGGGCGCTGCAGCTCGTGCGCGATACGCCGCCTTCACCCACGAAAGCGTCGGTCCTCGTCGAGCGTGCACGTGAGTTGATGCTTTCGGGGGCCGACCCCGACCGGGGAATACGGGTCGGGCGGGAAGGGCTCGCGATCGCGGAGGACCTCGGCCTCGACCGGCTGCGTGCGTCGGTGCTGATCACGATCGGAACGCTGCGAGGGTGGGATGGCATCGGCGAGCTCGAGCAAGGACTCGAGCTCGGGCGCCGGATCAACGACGTCCGTCAGATCCAACGTGGCTACAACAACCTCGCCGAGCTCATGCTCGGGAGCGGCCGCGCCGCCGAGGCCGAACCGCTCTACGAGGCGGCCCGAAGCGTGGGCGAACAGTTCGGCGGTCCGACCTTGATCCGCTGGGTCACGAGCCAGCAGGCGGCGCTGCGGTACGCCCTCGGCGACTGGGATCGAGCTTTGCCGGCGCTCGACGCACTTCTCGCCGAGGCAGACGCCGGTGTGTCGCATTACCTCGAGGCCCAGGTTCGCTGGACCCGCGCGCACATCCGCTACGGCCGCGGCGACGTCGCGGGAGCGCTCGACGACGCCCGGCGGGGCGTCGAGGCGGGGCGGGCGACAAAGGACGACCAGACGCTCGTCCCGGCACTGGCGGCGCATGCTCGGCTCCTACTGGCGGAGGGCCATCGCAAGGAGGCGGAGGAGATCGTGGGCCTCGTGCCCGCGGTCAGTCCGATGGTTTACTTCTGCGCCCTCGACCTGGCCTGGGTCTTCTACGGACTAGGGCGCGGCGACGATTTCCTCGCCCTTGCAGAGCCCGTGCGGGAGAAGAACCCGTGGTTCGAGGCCGGATCGGCTGTCGCCGTCGGCGACTTCGCCTCCGCCGCCGAGCAGCTCGCCGGCATGGGCCTCGAGACCGAGGCTGCGTTCGCAAGGCTCCGCGCGGCGGAAGCGCTCATGGGCAGCGGCGGCGTTGTTTCGGCCGATGCGCAGCTAACGGCGGCGCTCGCCTTCTACCGCCGCGTCGGCGCGGCACGATACGTCCGCGAGGGCGAAGCGCTGCTCGCCGCGTCAGCCTGAGCCACCGCAGCGCCTGAACGACACCGTCCCGCCCGGCCAGTCGTTCACGCCACCGTGTAGCACGGGGCGCGCGTCGACGCCGGCGGCGGTCAAGACGCTCGCGGCAATGCTCGCGCGCATGCCCGACTCGCAGATCGTCACGACCGGCTTTTCGGTGTTCACGCCTTCCGTCCCGAATTCGCGTAGGAGTCGGAAGGGAATGTGCAACGAGCCGGGGATGTACCCCTCGTCCCGCTCGGACTTCTCCCGGACGTCGAGTACCTGCACGGCGCCCTGCTCGAGCAGCTGCTCTAGCTCGTCGAGCTCAACAGGCTCGAGCTTCTCCGTCGTTCGGCCCTCGGTGACATAGCCGGCTAGCTCGAGGAAACCGACCGCGCGCAACCCGCGCGCCGCCTCGGCGGCCTCGGCCCCATCGGAGGCGTGGATGACGATTCGCTCTTCAGGATCCAGAATGAATCCCGCGCGTGTCGCGAACGACGAGCCCGTGAAGGGAACGTTGAACGCCCGGTGGACGTGGCCGGCGGCATGCACCTCCGCGGGGCGAACGTCCAGGATGGTCGCCCCGGCGGGATCTTCGACGTGCTCGAGTTGCTCGGGAGCGCCGACGAACGGCCCCTTGTTCAGCGCGACGACGCGCGCAGTAGTCGGCGGCCGCGGCGTGGACAGTGAGGCTGTGGCGTTGATAAACGCCTGCGCGTCGCCGAATTCCAGTTTCACGTTCGTGCGCTTCTCGTTGCCGATCGTCGAGGAGTGATCCGGGCTCATGGCTGCACCGCAGAGCGAACCGGCGACATGGCCGGGGTAGACCTCGTACGCATCCGGAAGTTGCGTCAGTCGCTGCAATGAGCGAAAGAGGCCTTCCGCGCCTTCGCGCGCCTCGACGGCGAGGTCGGGTCGTGCGGCGTCGCCGATGAAGAGCGAGTCCCCGGTGAGAACGAGGCGGTCGTCGACCACGAAGGCGCAGTGCTCCGGCCGGTGGCCTGGCGTGTGGATCACGCGGACCGAAACGGACCCGACCGGCAGTTCCTGGCCATCCTCAAGCGGATCGAAGGGAAACTCCGGCTCGGCCAGCGGATGGACTGAGGTCGGCACCCCATGTTCGAGCGCGAGCCGCCCGTGGCCGGAGACGTGATCGGCGTGGGTGTGGGTCTCGAGGACGCGCACGATCCGGACACCCTCCTCGTCAGCCGCCTCGAGGTACTGCTCGATCGCGTACGCGGGGTCGACCAGGAAGGCCTCCCCCTTGCTGGGGTCGCCGATCAGGTAGGAGGCGCAGCCGAGATCGTCGTCGACGAACTGGCGAAACAGCACACCCCGGAAGCTAACAGTGGGCGCCGCTAGGTTTCTTGAAGCGTTGGCCAGCCGCCTCAGCCTTCCCCTTCTCGTCCTGCTCTGTGGCCTGGCCATACCGGAGACGGCCTGGGCCCATGCGAGGCTCCTGAAGACCCTCCCTCGAGATGGGGCCGTGCTCAAGAGTGCGCCGGTGAGGATCCGCGTCGCCTTCGACGACGACGTCCGGTTCGCATCCGGGATCAAGGCGATCCGCAACGGGGGCGGGTCTGTGCTTGCTGGAAAGCCGCGCGTCGTCGGCGGACGAACGCTGGTCATCCCGCTCAGGCCCGGGCTCGCCGACGGCGACTACACGGTGCTCTGGCGCGTGGTCACCGATGACGGCCACAAGCTCTCCGGGGTGGTCGCCTTCGGCGTCGGCGCGGCCCGTGCTCCCCCAGAGGCTGCTCTCTCCGCCGACAACGGGCCGAGCCTACAAGACGTCGTCGCGCGCCTCCTCTTCTTTGCGGGCCTCCTGACCGCGGCGGGCGCTGCGTTCTTCCGGTTCGCGGTCGGACGCGTTCCCGTGCGGTTGATGCTCGGGGCGTTCCTTCTGACGTTCGTGGGCGTCTCGGGCATGGCGCGCGACGTCTCGGTCTCGACGCGCTTCGGCACCGTGATGGCCGTCGCGGCGGTGATCGCAGGCCTGGGCGCCGTTCTCGCTGCGGTGGCGCCGGTCGTTCCGCGGCTCGAACCGGTTCCCTTCCTCGCGGGCTTTGCATTGCTGCCGCTGCCGACGCTCGCCGGTCACTCGTTCAACCGGGGCCGGCCGCTGCTGGAGCCCGTGGTCGACTTCCTGCATGTCACGGCCGCGTCGTTCTGGCTTGGCGGCCTCGTTGCGCTCGGGCTCGCGCTGACGGGCTCGGGCGATCTCGCTCCGATGCTGCGCCGCTTCTCCAAGGTCGCGCTCGTTTCCGTTGGGGTCCTCGCCGCGTCCGGCGTGATCCGCGCGTTTGCCGAGCTGCGCTCGCTCGAGCAGTTACGGTCGACCGGCTACGGGCAGGTCTTGATCGTGAAGACGGGGCTGCTCGCGGCTCTCGTTGCGGTGGGATGGGTGAATCGCTACCGGCTTCTGCCGAAGCTGTCGTTCGAGACGCTGCGCCGAAGCGTTGCAGTCGAGCTGCTGCTCTTCGCCGGGCTGCTCGGCGCCGTTGCTCTCCTGACCGATCTCAGGCCGGGCCGCGATCGTGTCGCGCTTGCGTCTGCGGCAAGGGCGAAAGGTCCGCCGCCGGTCGTCCAGGCCCGCGAGAGCGGCGACCTGGCCGTTGCGCTTGCGCTCTACCCGGCGAGTGCGGATGTCCTCGTGCGGGGATCCGACAACAAGCGAGTCGACGGGCTCGCTGTGAAGATCGCGGGCGTAGCCGCCACCTCGTGCGGCCCAGGTTGCTACGGCGTGTCCTTCTCGCCGGCTGACCTCATGCAGGTGTCCGTGGGCGGCCATGCGCTCGTGTTCCGCGTGCCCGTCAGCCCGCGCCCAGCGGACGCGCTCGTCACGCGTGCGACCGGCGCGTTTCGCCGCTTGCGGAGCGTCGACTATTTGGAGCGGCTCGCCTCGAGCCC
>JALYST010000213.1 GCA_030854665.1 Actinomycetota bacterium | reverse complement strand
CCCCCTGCGCGCCGATCGACTGTTGCAACTGCGAGAGGAGCCCGAAACCTTGCTGCTTCTGTCGCAGCTGTGACGCAGGCCGGAGGCCTCGTAGTCGAGCTTGAGGTAAAGCCTCACCCGGCGGCATCACGCGCGTTTGCGCGCTCGGAGAAGCCGCTAGCGCATCGTCGAGCCGGCGAGCGCCCGGGTCTCCGCCGCGCGCCAGGCGAGGCCCAGCGCCTCGAAGCGCGCAGCAGCCTGGTCGACGAGCGAGGGGTCGCCGCGCAAGATCCCGAGCGCACGCAGCGCGAACGGACGGGTATAGCTCTCCTCGTCGAGGAAAGACGCCGCCTCCTTCTCCAGTCGATCCGATTCGCCGAGCGCGAGGAGCGCATCGAGACGGGCCGCCGCTCCATCGACGGCCCACGGACCGCCCATCGCCGGAAGTACCTCGAGTATCCGCCGCACCTCCCCCTCGTCACCCCGAAGAAGCGCAAGGCGGAGCAGGGCGGGCTCGAGCTCCGGAGGACCGGCTACGACCGCGCTCGCGCGGCCAATCTCCTCCAGTCGGAACGCCTGACGCTCCTCGCCGAGCTGCGCGAGCCCAAGCGCGCAGACGAGCAGCGTGCGCCAGTTGAACTGGCAGGGAAAATCCTCATTGGCCACGCTTGCCGCCTCAGCCCGAAGCGCCAGGTCTGCAAGAGCTTCCCATTCGCCCAGCACGCTCTCGATCACGGCGTGCAGCCCCACCGCGTGTACCTCGTCGTGCGCAGTGAGGGATGCCGCGATCTCGTCGAAGCGTTTCGCGAAGCGGCGGGCGCCCGCGATTCGGCCCGCCCGCACGTAGACGAATCCCGCGTTCCAGTATTGGTGGCTCTCGTGGTTCGGGTTCTCCAGCTTTGGTGCCGCTGCGAGCGCACGGTCGGCCCAGTCGCACGCCTCCTGGTATAGGCCCGCTTCGGTCGCCCCGAGGGTCTGTGTCTCATACGCGAACACCACGAGCCTCGCGTCTCCCAGTGCCTCCCCGAGAAGCTGGACCTCGTTCGCTGCCTCCGCTCGCTTCGACGGATCGGATGCAGCCTGGGCGAGAAGAGCCCACGCCCGAGCCGGGGTATCGGGCTCAGAGAACTCGAGCGCCTTGGCGAGCCACTGCTCGCCGATCTCGCGTGGCGGCGGCTCCTTCCACATGTACACACGACCGAGGCTGTAGTAGGCAAGCTGGGCGTAGATCTCGGCCGCGACGCTACGCTCAGGCTCGAGCGCAAGCGCCTCGTTCATCGCCGCGCGGAAACCCTCAGCGTCGTACCGAAGCGTGTGCACCCGCGCAGTCTCCCGGAGGATCTCGATCTTGCCTTGGGCCTCCGGCTCGAGCTCCACTGCCCGGTCGAGGAGCGCGAGCGACTCCTCGATCTCGAACCGCCCAGCTGCCAGCTCGGCCGCGCGGCGCAGCCACCTGACGGCCGATGCCCGCAGTTCCCCGTGGCGATCCGGCTCGTCAGTCCAGACCAGATCGACGTCCGCGGGCCGCACGGCTACCGCGTAATGGTGGGCGAGCAGAGGCGCGTCTTCGTCCCTCCCGCGACCGCGGCGCTCGAGCCACGCCGCGAAATCTGCGTGCAGGCGCGCCCGCTCGCGCGTCGTCAGCGAACCGTAAGCGACCTCCCGCGTAAGGGCGTGCTTGAAGACGAACTCGCGCTCGGACTCGAGCGACGAGCCCGCACGACGGCGGACGAAGTCTCGCTGCTCGAGCACGCGGAGGTCGGGTTCAGCCCCGCCGAGTAGCTCCCGGACCGCGCTCGCCCAGAAGGCGCGCCCGATCACCGCAGCCGCCTGCAGCGCCGCCTTCGCCTGCGGAGGGAGAAGGTCGATCCTCGCCGCGAGAACGGCCTGAACGGTGTCGGGGATAGCGGTCTCGCCCGCCACGAGCGCTTCGTCCCACCGATCGCCGTGGAGCGCGCCTCGCTCGATCAACGTCCCGAGCAGCTCCTCGAGGAAAAGCGGGTTGCCCTCCGCTCGGCCGAGCAGGTCGCGGACCCGCGCTGGAGCCTCGGCTGCGACGAGCTCTTCGAGCCATCGGTCGACGTCGGCGGAGGTAAGCGACTCGAGCCAGATCCACTCGCTCGGCACACGCCCTCTGCCCCAGGTTGGGCTCCGGTCGAGGAACTCCGGACGAGCGGTCACAAGCAACAGGACCGGCGCGTGCACTTCGAGCAGCGTGCGCTCGATCAGCTCGAGGAGCGGCTCTTCCGCCCAGTGGACGTCCTCAACCAGCACGGCGAGCGGCTGTTCGGCGGCGATCTCCCCGACGAGCTCGATCCACGCGTCGTGGAGGTGGTCCCGCGCCTCGATCGGATGCAGACCGCGCGCGACGTCGAGCCCGAGCGCGAGTGCGAGGATCCTCCCTTCCCCGAGCAGCGCGAAAACGCGGTCCGGACTGTCGCTGTCTAGCACGCCGAAGTGCTCCTTGACGATCTCAGCGAGCGGCTGGTACGTCCGTGCGGGTCCGTACGGCGCGCAGCGGCCGGTGCGGCGCAACGCCTCGGGCGCCTCTTTGCCGCACCACTCCCACAGCTCGCGCAAAAGACGCGTCTTGCCGACACCCGCCTCTCCCATGATCGTGACGGCCTGCGGCTCACCTGTCGCACGAGCACGCTTGTACGCCCGCCGAAGGAGACCGAGCTCGTCGTCGCGGCCGACGAACGCAGGCCGGCGGCCGGGAACTCCGCGCGGGCGCATGAGGGAGAGCGCGCGGACGAGTCTCCGGCACTCGACTCCCCCCGCCTTCCCTTTGGCTTCGACCCACATCGATGCCTCGAACTCGAATGCGCCCGCGACAAGAGCCGCCGCCCGCTCGCCGACCACGATCTCGCCCGGCTCGGCCGCCTGCTCGAGCCTCGCGGCGACGTTGACCACGTCTCCGGTAACGAACGAGCTCTGCTCGCGAGCCCGACCAACTACCACCTCACCTGTGTTGACGCCGATCCGCAGCGAAAGAGCGTCGCCGAAGAGCTCCTCCAGCCGACGCCGCATCGCGAGCCCTGCGTGCAGCGCCCGCTCGACGTGATCTTCCTGTGCCACCGGAACGCCGAACGCGGCCATCACCGCGTCGCCAGCGAACTTCTCGACCGTTCCGCCGGCGCGCGAGATCTCATCCGCCATAGCGTCGTAAAAACGATCGAGCATCGAGCGCGTTCGCTCGGGATCCTGGGAAGCGCCGAGCTCCGTCGAACTGACGAGGTCCGCGAAGAGCACCGTCGCGAGCTTGCGCTCCGCGAGGTCGGAATCGAGCGAGGGTCCCGGCGACTCCGAACGCCGCGTCACAGTCGAAGCCAGCGGTGTCGGACGACAGACACGTCCCAGTTGTACCTCGCTTCAGCTGGCTTAGGTGCTGATCTGCACCGCCAAACCCGACGCGCAGGCGCTATCCGCCTGGATCGTGAAGCCAACCGCAGCATCAAAGGCTTCTGGCGCGACTGGCAAGGCCGACTTCCACACGTTCACGGCCATCGTGTTTCCCTGAATGGAAATCCCCGCCGTCGGGGGCTGCCCCCTTCAGCTGGCTCTCGTCGATGTTGGCGATCACAGCGTTCGTGACCTCGGCGCGGGGTGGCAGGGATCGTTCTCGCCTGATGGCCGCGCCATCGCCTTCTTTGCGTCGGACGGGGTCGATCTGCTGTCGCCAGTGACTGGTACCCGGGCAACGATCGCGCTGTTGCGCGGCCGCGAGCAGACGGCGATCAGCTGGGCTCCCGACGGCCGCGCCGTCGCGTACGGCGACGTGCCGGGGCCGATACGTCTCACCGTAGCTGCCCGCCACCATCACGACACGATATTGCGTCGGGTGATTCCGCCGCTACATTGCGGGATCGGCCCCCGTAGCTCAGTGGATAGAGCAGCGGTTTCCTAAACCGCGGGTCGTCGTTCACCCGCCAAGTGCCCGGCCGAGGTCTCTGTCGCAGTTCCACCAGAAAGCGACAGCGCTCGCGTCAACGGTGTTCTCGGTATTCCTTCAACACAACTGTCCCCCGCCATCGCGGACGCGTTTGACGAGCCGAAGCGGCGGACCTGACACCCGCTTCCTCCGAAACCGCGAAACCTGAATCCGCCTGACGGCCCCTGCTTCTCGCGAAACCGCGAAACCTCTTCGCCGTGTCGGTTAACGCCGTTGATCGACCGGCGAGTCCGGTTGCCCCTTCGCCTCGTGCGCGAGGCCAGGCCGTGTCTCGTGCAAGCAGGCCAGCACCGCCAGAACCACCATCGCTGTTATCAGGGCCTGACAACGGAGGCACCGGTCGAAACTCTAAGAGAGGGTACGGCGCTAGTCGGCGCCGGCACGGAGGAATGCGGGCTCGAGGAACTCGCTGAGCCCTGGCCGGGCGCGGTCACAGCGGTTAGGAACTTGCTGTTTGCTGCTTGACGTGATCGAGCACAGCGTTCAGCTCTTCAGTGGGCGAGAAGTCGACATACTCCACATCCTCCAGCGCTTCGGGAGCGTGCCCCGGCGCCCAGTAGAACGCTTGTCCCGCCTTGTAGTCCTTTGGCCCGTCAGGCGTATGCATACGGACGGTTCCTTTCAGCATGTAACCCCAGTGCGGGCACTGGCATACATCTCCTTCGAGCCCCTGCAGGAGCGGCCGCATGTCTGTCCCGCCCGGCAGCCGGAACAAAGCGACCGTCATCTCACCGGCCTCCTCCATACGAATCTCGAGACCATCGCCCTCCATCGCGACGCTCATCGTCTCGCGAGTAAACGCTTCCACTGCACCTCCTTCGGCTCGGACTTATGCCCGACTATAACGCGGTTGGCGCCGTACCACCGCCGCCCCAGTTTCGCGACGCGCGTCCGCGGTGGTCGCGCGATTCCACTCGTTGAAGAACGGCGGTCGAGGGGGGCGTTGTCGCTTTCTGGTGGAAGTGCGACACTTTTCGACACTTCTCTGTACACGCGCGGGGAACGTATCTGGTGCGAAGAATCGCTGCGGCCGTCGCGACGAGATCGCTCCGTGTGCTTTTGCGGGACGCTGTGCTTGGCGCCGATGAGGCGGCGCTCAGGGCTCGTTCTCGTTCTCGATGTCGAGTGGGAACCGGCCAGCGGCGAGCTCCGCGCGCCAGTGCTCGACCACCGCGGGGTCGTCCGTGCGCAGAAGCTTCATCTTGACGAAGCCGTCCGCTGGCTGGTCGAGGCGAGGCGGAGACCAGCTGCCGATGGGCTCGAGCGGAAAAGGGAGCGGATCTCCTCCAAGGAGCTCTCAGACTACACGAACAAATACAAAGGACGTGTAGCCATGCGAGTTTGCGGTCCGGTTGCGACCGCGAGACCGCACCGAGACCACACCGCGACGGCGCACTAGCGGCCCGTCGCCTATCTCAGACGAAGAACAACTTGCTCCTCGGGACGGCCGGCCTTGTTCGGTCGACGCTCCCGCGCCTCCGTGATGCTGTCGAACTCCCGCAGCATCACGAGACCCTCGTCATAACGCTTCTTCCCGAGCTGGTGGAAGATCTGCTGCAACTCCTGCAAGGTCAGCCCTTCCGTTCCGGAAAGCCGGACGACATGTTCCATGAGCGGGCCCGGGCTCGCGACAGCGAGGGGAAGCTTCGGTCTGTCCTCGCATCGGAGTGGTGCGCCAACCGACATGTGATAGGCGTTCGCGATGAACGCCTCGACGTCTTCGAGCGTCAGCAAGTTCGCAAAGGCGAGCAAGATCAGGTCCATTCTAGGTCGTGGCGAGCGTCTGAAAGCGGTCCCCCGGAACTTCGTCCGCGGGCATCACATGGGAGTAGACGTCCAGGCTCATCGACGGCCGCGCGTGTCCTACGCGCTCCGCGAGCTCGCGCGCTGGGACGCCGGACTGATGCCAAAGCGAGATTCTGCGGTGGCATAGGTCGTGAGTGGACGACATCGCCTCGAGACAGCGGAGGGCGCCCCCGACAGGCCCCCCGCTCGAACGTGTGTCACCGCTACCTCAGCCGGCAGCACATCAACTCTAGCGCGGTGCTCGGAGGTCCTTGCCGCCTTCGATCCCGCTGTTTATCGAGCGTCCGCAGCGGTAAAGATTCCCCTTGCCCATTTGGAAGATCGAGCGAAGCTGGAAGGCTGAGCCGACGCGGGGTCCGATACCGACGCTGCCTGTGCGTTCGAGCTCTCTGCAGAGGGACAGCCGCAGCGCCAAGTGACGGTCGAGTACGCGGAGCCATCGAGCACGGCCTCGCTCGCACAAACAATGCAGGCCGTTCACGCCAGCTTGACGACGACGACGACGACGACGACGACGACCCTCCGCGACGGATGCTAGTCGCGCGTAACGGGGACGCGCGGCCCATCGAATAGCGACGGCTTAGGCTGAAGCCGCATACGAAGACCTGATCTCGCGGAGCCGTATCTCGGCGAAAGTCCGAGGGTGCTCCATTTCGTAGCCGAGAGCGGCGCCGAGTGCGTCCGACAGCTCCTCGATGAGTCCGGCTGCGACATCGTCGTATTCGCCTGCCGGTTCGCCAAGCACCGCCCGCGCGACTCCGCGCGTTGTTTCTTCGTTGTGGCGCGGTCCGATCGCGAGTTCCAGGGCCCGCTCCAAATTCGATACCCGCCGAGCTCCGGCTTCGTCCTTGCGCATTTCCAGGATGATGACCCCCAAAGGGCTCAGTGAGAGGCGAGGCGGCATCACCGGTAAGACTAGAACGTCGAGAGCCCGCCGAAGCGGGCCCTCTGCCAATGCGAACGGCTCGGCGGCTACGTGCGGCGGCCGTACCTGTCGAAGGTCGTGGGCGAAGCCACTCATCACACATTCGGTCGATGCGTTTTTCGGGCTGGGTCAGAGGTTTTCGGCTCTGCGAAGCGATTTGCGTGCGCGTTGGGGGCGGACGTGGTGCTCACATTCTGTGGCGCGTCAGCGAGCTCAGGTTTCTGTCGCCTTTCCACCAAAACGCGACATCCGAGTTCCGCCACGGGGCGACTTTCGGTTACTCATGCGCGCGCGAGAACAAGGTTGCGACGGGCGCTCTATCGTCCGCGTACATCGCGTCGCCCGCGTGCTGTGTCGGTTTTTCAGCTCTTCTGCGGCAAACCACGGCGGGCGTCGGTTGCAACAGCGTGCTTGGTGCCGAAACGCGTCTTAGGTGCGTTCTCGGTGGCTTGTGGGGCCTGCGGGCGGCTAGCTCGGCCCGCAAGCACTCGGCCGTCTCGCGGTTGGTCGTGGTGCATATCAGGGCCTTGACGGGCGACGCGAGCGCCCTTGCGGCGGAGAGGCGGGTCGGCCAGTCGGGTTGGCCGCTTGCCTTCACCTGACCGGCGTTTTCCGACCACCAGGAACCGCAAACGGTCTGCTCGCCAAGCTCACGTTTCGCCGCATCGAGACATAGCGTCGCCGCAGGGGGGCCGCCTTTCTCCTCTTTCCTTAGGGTTACGCCTTCGGGCCGAGCCCGAACAACTTGCGGATCTTGGCAATGAGGCTGCTCATAGGCCGAGTCTACGCCGTTCCGCTCGCGGCGTAGTCCGCACAACCAGAGTTGTGGCCCTGCAACTCGAACTCTGTTTGCCGAAACTCCATCGTCTCATGCGCTGAACGCACGTTGACGGCCTTCAGGGTTTCGGCCGGGGCGCTGGCCGCAGGGCCAGTCCAATCACCCTACTCCCCCTGAGCCCTCCCGCGCGCGTTTCGATGAATCGAACGTTCGGGTGCAGAATCCCGGCAGGCCATGACGACCGATGAGGACATGGCGAGCGTCGCTGGCCAACTCGCGGACCTCACTCGGACAGTGGAGGAGATAGACGGTCAGCTGAAGGCGCTATGCAAGCGCGCTGATAGCCAGCAAGTGCGCGCTAACAGCCAGCACGACCGCACGGACATCCAACAAGAGCGTATTGACCTCGCGGCACGAGAACTAGACGAGGTCAGTGACCGTCTGCAAGCAGCGGCGAACGCGCTCCGAGACTCAGTCTGATCGCCCGCTCGCGAACGGCTGCGACAGAAGCGAACACTGGGCGTTTCGCCGGTCGAATCGCCAATCCCTAATCGACAGCGCGGATGCCCGGTAGCCGCTCGACCAGCTAAGCAAAAGTGGCGGTGGTCCGCCACGGAACGAGATCGCAGCTATGGTGGGGGAGCGCGTAGGACCTAGCGCGGAAGCCGCTTGAGGCTCCGAGGTTCCTCTTCGACTTGCGAAACCTGGCCTGAGTGCATCAGGAGAACTCGATTCGAGGTTCTCCAACCCGAATAGGAAAAGTTAGGAGCAACAATATGTTTGCGACCGTGAGACGCTACGAAGGTATCGACGCGAGCAACAAGGCCGAGCTGACGAAAAAAGTCAACGAGACCCTGGCACCGCGTCTGAGCAAGCTGCCCGGCTTCGACAGCTACTTCCTCATCGACACCGGTGACGGCGTCATGAGCTCCATCGGCCTCTTCGACACCTCGCCGCACGCGCAGGAGTCGACTCGTGTCGCATCCGAGTGGGTGCGCGACGAGAAGCTCGAGAGGATCCTCGTGAATCCGCCGAAGGTGACGGACGGCGAGGTCATCGTCCACAAGCTGCACGGCGCGGTCAAGGCGTAAGGAGCCTGTCTCGACGCAGGGAAGGCTCGCGACTCGCGGGCCTTCCCATGCACGCGAGGCGTCTACTGAAGACGACCACGCCCCACCGCCACGAGGCGGGGGCACATCTTGGGAGCTCGCCAGGAAAACCGTTACAGAGAGACCGAAGAAGATTTCTAGGGAGGCTTTTCATGAATCTACAGCCGCTTGGTGACCGCCTGATCGTCGAGGTGCTCGATGAGGAGGAGTTGACGGTGAGCGGGATTGTTCTGCCGGACACGGCAAGGGAGAAGCCGCAGCGCGGCCGCGTGTTGGCCGTCGGCCCGGGTGCCCGCGACGAGGACGGGAAGTACATCGAGATAGACGTCGCCGAGGGCGACGAGATCATCTTCTCGAAGTACGGCGGGACCGAGATCAAGCTCGGCACCGACGAGGTTCTGATCTTGCGCGAAACGGACGTGCTCGCGAAGGTCGTAAACACGGGTGGCAAGCGCAA
>JALYST010000207.1 GCA_030854665.1 Actinomycetota bacterium | reverse complement strand
GTCGAGCCGTGCTCCGACGGACCGTCGTCCTCGACGATTTTCTTCGCGCCCTTTCTTGCGCGCGTCGGCTTGGTCGCGGCGCGGGGGCCTATGATCTTCGCGGCGCGTTTGCGCGGCGTAGCTTTTTTAGCTGTCTTGGCTTTCGCCATCTCTAGTGCACCGTCGAGTTGTCGCCGCTTCCGGACGAATCTTCCAGGCCCGTTCCCTCGAGCAATCCGCGCAGGTCGTCGAGCGCGATCCGCCCCTCGAACTGCATCAGAGCCCGCTCGATGATGTGCTCCAGCTCGAGGCCGTTGATCGCGCCCGAGCCGTTCAGCGAGAGCAAATGTCCCCACGCGTCCGGGGCAAATCGGCCCCGCTCGTGCGGGCCCATCACCCGAAAGGTGGTCTGTCCAGGAATCCGGTCGTCCATGTTTGGCGTATTCAGTTATCCAATGGTCGAGGCGAGCTCGACCATCTTCGCTATAAGTTGTTGACGCACAAGCCCTTCCGTATCGAGAACGACGTCCGCGGTCTCGTAGAGCGCCTGCCGCTTGGCGTACAGCTCCCGGAGGGCAACCACCGGGTCTCGGCCCGCCAGGAGGGGCCTTGTCTCTACCCGCCTCAATCGTTTGGCGACTGCCTCGGGTGACGCTCTAAGGTATATGATACGTCCAGCCGAACGCAAAAGTTCGACTGAGCCGTGCTGCGTGATCCAGCCGCCTCCGGGCGACAATACCATCCCGCCCGAGGTGCTCAGCTCTTTCGTCAGCGAGAATTCGAGCGCGCGAAAGTGGTCCTCGCCCTTCAAGCGAAAGATCTCGCGCACGCTCATTCCCGCCCGCCGCTCGATCTCTTCGTCGAAATCGAGAAACTGCCTCGCCAATTGCCGCGCCGCTGCCCTGCCGATCGTCGTCTTCCCCACTCCCGGAAGCCCGACGAGGATCAGATGCGGAGCTGACTTCCTAGCGTCCCTGTCTGCCACTCAGCGACGAGAGGTAGCTCTCGTAATTGCGGCGTGTCTCCGCCAGCGAATCCCCGCCGAACTTCTCGAGGAAGGCCTGGGCGACTACGAACGCTGTCATCCCTTCGGCAATCACCCCCATCGCCGGAACCGCGGTGACATCACTTCTTTCCGCCACCGCCTGGGCGGGCTCTCGCGTCGTCATCTCGATCGTCCCCAGCGGCCGCATCAGCGTGCTGATCGGCTTCATGGCGGCGCGCAGCACGATCTGTTCGCCGTTGCTGATGCCGCCTTCCATTCCTCCCGCGCGGTTGCTCCGCCGGCGCACGCGGCCCGCCTTCACGTTCCGCTCGTCGGCGTCGATCTCGTCGTGGACGTCGGAGCCCCGTCTGCGCGCGGATTCCACACCGAGACCGATCTCTACCGCTTTCACGGCTGGAATCGACATGATTGCCGCCGCGAGCCTGCTATCGAGCTTCCGGTCCCACGACACGTGCGAGCCCAGACCCACCGGAACGCCATCGCAGACGACCTCGGCGATTCCGCCCAGGGTGTTGCCCTCGGCTTTGGCAGCGTCGATGCGCTCGATCATCTCTTTCTCCGCCGCGCTATCCAAAGTTCGCAGCTGCGATGCGTCGGCAGCCGCGTTCAGGTCCCCCCCCGCCGGCATCTTGTCGGGCCGCCTGGCGTCGACCCCGCCGAGGTGAACGATGTGGCTCCCGACTGTGATCCCGAACTCGCGGAGAAACCGCTTGCAGACGGCGCCAGCGGCCACGCGCGCGGTAGTCTCGCGCGCCGACGCACGCTCGAGCACGTCACGGGCGTCGTCCCGGTCGTATTTGAGCATCCCGGCGAGATCGACGTGTCCGGGGCGCGGACGGGTCACAGCGCGCTTGCGCTCGGGATCGCCCTCACGCGGCGCGGGATCCATGATCTCCTGCCAGTTCTTCCAGTCGAGATTCGGGATCAGCATCGCGATCGGAGAGCCGAGGGTCGCGCCGGCGCGGACGCCGGAGAGGAACTCGGCGCGGTCGGACTCTATCTTCATGCGCCGGCCGCGGCCGTAGCCCTGCTGGCGGCGCGCGAGCTCCACATCCACGTCGGCGGCGACCAGAGGCAATCCGGCCACCATCCCTTCGAGGATGGACACAAGGGCGGGGCCGTGTGACTCGCCGGCAGTGGTGAAGCGGAGCATGTGCCACGAAAAAGAACGAGGCCGCACCGCGATGACAACCCCCAGAAAAAAAAACGAGCCCGGCTTTTAACCGGGCTCGTCGTGGATCACTGCGGCACTGCTGCTTAGGGGCAGCTGGTCGTGAAGGTGTTCGGGAGCTGCGC
>JALYST010000205.1 GCA_030854665.1 Actinomycetota bacterium | reverse complement strand
CCTTGGGCACGATGCCCTGGATCTTCTTCCCGTTGCCCTTGAGCAGATCTTTGACGATCCCGTCGTAGTCCACGGCGGTGCGCAGAGCTTCGCGGACCTTGACGTCGTCGAGCGGTTTGACTTTGGTATTCATCCCGACGTAGACGAGGAGGAGGCTGTCCGCGGAGATCGTGCTGACGCCCGCCTTGCCCTGCAGCGCGGTGATCTGCTCCGGACCGAGATCGTTAGCGATATCGATGTCGCCCTTCTCGAGCGCGAACTGCTGGTTCGTCGGCTCCGGCACGTGCTTGAAAAGCACGCCGCTGAGAGAGGGCTTCGTGCCACCGTAGTTGGGGTTCGCCTTGAGCAAGACTTCGCTGTTCTTGGTCCAGTGATCGACCGAGAACGGTCCGCTCCCGGCGGAGTGGTCCAGCAGGTAGGCCGAGCCCGAGTCGCCGCCGCTCTCCTTTGACTTCACTTCCTTCGAGTCGACGATCCCGCCGATGGTGAAGGTCAGGATCGTGAGGAAGGCCGACGCGCTCGCGGTCTTGGGCAAGCTGATGACGACGGTCGTCGGATCTGTCGCTTTGATGCTCTCGGCTTTGAGGCCGGCGATGTCCGTGTAGAGGAACGCCGGCGACTTGTTCAGCTTGATCGCGCGCTGGACCGAGTACACGACATCGTCCGCCGTGACCGCGTTGCCGCTTGCGAACTTCTGGCCACTCTTGAGCTTGAACGTGATGTCGTTCGTGGTGCCGGTGTCTTTGATGTCCCAGCTCGTGGCGAGGCCCGGCTTGATCGTGGAGAGGTCCGTCCCCTCGAATCTCACGAGAGTCTCGTACACGTTGTGGGTCGCGAAGACGGCGCTGAATTCATAGAGGACCGCCGGATCGAGCGAGATGAGGTCGCTCGTGTCCCGGTCGAACACCAAAGTGCTCGCTGCGCCTCCGGCGGACGGCGACGCCCCAGGCGAGCCGCTCGCGCTCGGAGTAGCTGCACCGCAGGCCGCGGCGACGAGTGCGGCTACGGCAATGGCTAACGACGTCTGACGAAGCTGTTTCAGCATGTTGCCCTCCCCCTGCGAGTAGTCGCTGAGCCTAGCACCGGTTCATTCGGGGACGGGAAGGCACCGGAAGATACAAAGCTGACGCAGGCGCCGCGATTCCGACACACAAGCACTGGTTTGACTAGCCGAAATCATCTGCTAACCCTTCGTAGTAGTTCGTAGTAGTTCTGGCGCGGAGGTCCAAAGATGCTTCGGCTCGGAACACCTCGCGAGACGGTCGTGCGTTGGCGGAGGCGGGCAGTTTTGAGGGCCGGATTCCTTGGCGCGCTCGGCCTCGCCGCGACCGAGCTCGCGGCCCTGGTCGCCCCATTCATTCGGGTGAACCGCATCGTGGGGCTCGGAGCTCCGGTCGCAGTTGGAACGAGGGCGCAGGTACTCGAGACGTTCTCGGCCACGAACGATCGGCCGATCCTCTTCCGTGAGGGCCGCTTCTTCTTACTCCACGCACCTGGCGGGATCCTCGCGGCCTACCGAAAATGCACGCATCTGGGATGCGCCGTGCCGTGGAACGACTCCGAGGATCGGTTCCACTGCCCATGTCACGGGTCGCAGTACGACAAACGCACCGCTCTGGTCCTTCGCATCCCGGCACCGAAGCCGCTGCAGCTCTTTCACATCACCGAGAGCGCGGAGGGCCAGTTGATCGTTGACACAAACCCGCTCCGGGTCATCGACCGTACGAGCGGCGACTGGGACCCACGGGTGATCGAGGTCACCGACACCTAGCCGCGTGCGTTAGCCCGCCGGCATCGGGATCGCCGCCGTCCGGCGCTCGATCTCACGCCGCACGATCGGTGCGACCTTCGTCCCGAGGAGCTCGATCGCATGCAGCACCTTCTCGTGAGGGAGCGTGCCCACGCTCAACTGAATGAGGAACCGGTCGAGACCGAACAAGTCGTGCTCGTAGACGATCTTCGCGGCGACCTCTTCCGGCGTTCCGACGAGGTTCGCGCCCGTCGGCCCGCGTTCAGCGTCGAACTGTTCGCGGCTGGGCGGCGGCCACCCGCGCTCGCGTCCGATCTTCGTCATTACATAGGAGTACGCCGCGAAGGCGTCATCGGCGGCTTGCCGTGAGTCCTCCTCAATGAAGCCGTGGGAGTTGATGCTCACACGCAGCTTCGCGGCATCGTGGCCCGCGCGACGGCCCGCTTCTCGATAGAGATCGACAAGCGGGACGAAACGGCGCGGCTCACCGCCGATGATCGCGAGGG
>JALYST010000203.1 GCA_030854665.1 Actinomycetota bacterium | reverse complement strand
AAGGCGCCGCTTCGAACGGCGCTCCGGCCGCGTTCCGGGCTACCCTTGGGCTGCTCGTCGGCGGGCACCGCTGCATGAAAGCAGACCAACACGACTCCACCTGGACGGACGATGCCGTCGCTGACCTGCGGCGCGAGTTCGGCGAGTTCTTCAACGGCAGGACCTGCCTCGTCACCGGAGCCGACGGGTTCATGGGATCGCACCTCACCGATGCCCTCGTCCAGCTCGACGCAAATGTGCACGCGTTTGTTCGCGCAACCTCCAGCGGCGCGCTGAACAACATCGGCCCGCTGCGCGAGCGGCTCAAGGTGCACTTCGCTGATCTGACGGACAAGACGTCGATCGACTATCTCATCAGAGAGCTGCTCGACGCACCCGACAAGCCGTACGTCTTCCATCTCGGCGCGCAGGCCCACGTCGGCGAGTCGTGGCACCGCCCTTACGAAACGGTGACGGCGAACACCATCGGGACGCTGAACCTGTTGCAGTCGATCGTCGACAACGGTCTGGAGCTCGAGAAGTTCGACACCGCAGGCACGTCGGAGGAGTACGGGAATGTGCACGAGGACGTAGCGCACCATCACGACTTCGACGAGGAGGGCGGCCTGATCCTCCACGAGCGCTCGCCGATCAATCCCAAGTCGATCTACGCGACCTCGAAGGTCGCAGCGGACTTCCTGACCATGAACTACCACGACGCTTTCGGTGTGCCCGGAGTCGTCACGCGGATGTTCAACAATTACGGGCCGCGCCAGAACCCGCGCTACGTCACCGGAACGATCATCACGCAGGCGCTCACGCGCGAGATCGTCGAGCTCGGCCAACTGGAGCCGATGCGCGACTTCTGCTTCTGCACCGACGGAGTCCGCGGGCACCTCATGGTCGCTGCGCGTGGAGTCCCTGGCGACCTCTACGTCTACGGACAGGGAAAGAACGTCTCGATGCGCGAGTGGGCCGAGCTCATCCTCCGCGTAGGCCGCGAGCAGGGGCACTGGGAAGCGCGCGAGATCGTCTCGACGGCCGAGCGCTTCCGCCCGGGCGCCAGCGAGGTCATGGCGCTCCGCGTCGGCTACGAGAAGCTCAACCGGGAGACCGGCTGGGAGCCGCATGTCTCGTGGGAGGAAGGTGTCGCTCGGACGATCGCGTGGTACGCCGAGAACCGGCCGCGCTGGATCGGCCGCGTCGACTGGATGTCGCAGACGCGCGCCCCCGCATGAGGATCCTCGTCACGGGCGGCGGCGGCTTTCTCGGGTCGCACCTCGTCGAGCGGCTCGAGGCCGACGGCCACGACGTCTACGTGCCGCGCCGGGCCGACTACGACTTGACCAGGTGGAACGACGCCGAGCGCCTGTTCAAGGACGCCCGGCCCCAGCACGTGTTCCACCTCGCGGGCGAGGTCGGTGGCATCGGAGCGAACCGCGTAAATCCAGGCCGGTTCTGGTACGCGAACCTGATGATGGGAGCGCACGTGCTCGAGCTCGCGCGCGAGCACGATCTCGAGAAGCTCGTGATCGCCGGCACGGTGTGCGCGTACCCGAAGTTCGCTCCGGTGCCGTTTCGCGAGGAGGACCTCTGGAACGGCTATCCCGAGGAGACCAACGCACCGTACGGCGTGGCGAAGAAGTCGATCCTCGTCGGCGCACAGTCCTATCGAGAGCAATACGGGCTCGACTCGATCTTTCTCCTACCCGCGAACCTGTACGGGCCTCGGGACAACTTCGACCTCGAGACGTCACATGTCATCCCGGGACTGATCCGGAAGATGCTTGACAGCTCCGATCGCGTCACGCTCTGGGGCGACGGGTCGCCAACGCGCGAGTTCCTCTACGTTGACGACTGCGTCGAAGGGCTCGTGCTCGCCGCGGAACGCTACGACGGCGCCGATCCGGTCAACCTCGGTACCGGCGTCGAGATCTCGATCCGAGAGCTCGCGGAACAGATCGCGGAGCTCACCGGCTTCGAAGGCGAGATCGAATGGGATACGTCGATGCCGAACGGCCAGCCGCGCCGGAGCCTCGACGCAAGCCGGGCGCGTGAGCTCTTCGGCTTCGAGGCGCGCATGCCGCTGCGCGAAGGGCTCGAGCGGACGATCGCGTGGTACCGCGAGCATGCCGGCGCGACCGCCGGCGCGCAGGCGTGAGCTCGCAAACTGCGGCGCCGCCCACAGTGGTCGCGGCGATCGGCGCGCGGCTCAGTCGAGCCCGCGAGGGCCTGAGCTCGGTCCGGGTCGCCTACATAGTGGGTGCCCTGCTGGCAGTGCAGTGGCTGGCGCTTCTCGCCTTTGCCGTCACCGTCAAGCACAACGGCTGGCTCTACTACGCGGGGGGTGACCAGCTCTGGCATTACTCCGGTGCATACCTGCTGGCACACGCGCACCTGCCACCCGCCTATGTCGGCTACGGCTGGTCGACCATGTTGCTGCCCGTCTCGTGGTTTGCCGGCGCCAGCCTCGTCGCCGCGCTCCCCACGATCGTCGTGCTCAATACGGTGATCCTGCTGCCCATCGCGCTTCTGTGCGTGTATGGGATCGCCAGCCAGATCGCAGGCCGACTTTTCGGCTACTTCGCTGCGCTGCTCTGGATCGTGATCCCGTATCTCGGAATCGTGTTCGTGGAGCCGGGATACCACCAAAAGTACACGGAGGTCACACTCCCCCAAGTCCTGGGTCTGACCTCGGTGCCGGATTTTCCTGCAACCGTCACACTCCTGGTCAGCGCTTTTTTCTGCCTCCGCGCGGTCGACTCGGCTGCTTGGCAACCGGCCGCTGCCGCAGGGCTCGCGGCCGGCTGGTCGATCGCGATCA
>JALYST010000194.1 GCA_030854665.1 Actinomycetota bacterium | reverse complement strand
TCGGCAAGCTCCGCATCTGGGCGCGGCCGCTGCCACGCGTCAGCCTGCGGCGCGGCAAGGTAGAGCAGATCCAGCGGTTCGAGTTCGAGGGCGACGCCGCGTCCGGCTGGCCCAACCACATCGTGCGTGACGCGGAGTATCTGAACTGGCGCTATCTCGACTCGCCGCGCGATTACGTCGCGTTTCGCGCGGGCGACGGGTATGCCGTGCTGGGCCACAAGCGCCACCGCGGACATCCGATTGCGCTCGTCGCGGATCTGGTTGGGCCGGTGCGGCCGTTGCTGCGCGCGTGCGTGGCCGGCGTGAAGCCGGGAACGCGTGCGCTCATCGCCCTGCCGGGGCCGGGAGAGGCTGCGGCGTACGCGTCGTGCGGATTCGTGCCGACGCCGATGTCGCTCGACTTCATGGGCAAGCCTCTGGCGGGCGAGCTCGACCCCGATCCGCGCGCCTGGCGGTTCACGCTCGGGGACACGGACTTCTTCTGATGAAGCGGCTGGTCCTCCTCACGCAGAGTGTCGATCCGGAGCATCCGGTCCTGGCGGCGACGATCCCGAAGATCCGTGCGTTGGCCGAGCGCGTCGACGAGGTGGTCGTGCTCGCACAGTCGGGCGACGGGGGCGGACTGCCTGTGAACGTCGAGGTGCGGACGTTCGGAGCACCATCTCGTGTGCAACGTGTCTGGCGGTTCGAGCGCGAGCTGGCGCGTGCGCTGCCGGCTGACGCGGTCGTCGCGCACATGATTCCGGCCTACGTCGTGCTCGCTGCGCCCCTCGTGCGCCCGAGGCGGACACCGTTGCTGCTCTGGTACACGCACTGGAAGGCATCTTCGACGCTGCGTGCCGCCGAGAGGCTCGCGACGAGGATCGTGAGCGTCGACCGGCGCTCGTTTCCACTCGAGTCGCCCAAAGTCCGGCCGATCGGACACGGTATCGACGTGAACGAGTTTGCCTGTACTGATCGCACCTTGCATCCGAGGCTCCAGGCGCTGGTGCTCGGGCGTTACTCGCCGGCCAAGGGGATCGAGACGATCATCCGTGCCGTCCAGGAGGTCGAGGGCGCCGACGTCCGGCTACACGGCGTCGCCTTGAACGAGCTCGAGCGGCGGCATCGCACCGATCTCGAGCGGTTGGGCATACCACTGGGTGACGCAGTGCCGCGGGCGCAGGTTCCCGAGCTGTTCGCGCGCTCTGACGTCCTCATCAACAACATGGAGTCCGGAGCTCCCGACAAGGTCGTGTACGAGGCTGCCGCGGCCTGCCTGCCGGTGCTCGCGTCCAACCCGGTGTTCGACGAGTTGTTCGACGGCTATCCGCTCCTCTTCGAGCGCGACTCCGCAGAGAGCCTCGCGGAGCGTCTGCGCTGGTTCGCCGGGCTCGACGAGAGCGAACGAGCGGAGATCGGGCGCACGCTGCGCGAGCGCGTGACGCAGCGGCATTCGGTGGACACGTGGGCCGAGGGAATCTTGGCGGCGGTGCGTTGAATCAGCACGGAACCGTCCTGCACCTGCAGAAGGTCGCCGGGATCTCCGGCTCGGAGGCGCACCTGCTCTCACTGCTCCCGCGACTGAAGGAGCGGGGGTGGGACATCCGGTTCTTGATGCTGCACGAGCACGAGCCAGGTGCCTCGGACTTTGCGCGCGAGCTGACCGGCCGCGGCATACCTCTGGACTCCATTCCCCTGGCGGCGGACGTCGACCCTGTGGCGTTCCTGCGCCTCGCCGGGTATCTCGCGCGCCGACGGCCAAGGATCCTCCATACGCATCTCGTGCATGCGGACGTCTACGGGCAGCTCGCCGGAGCGTTAACGGGCGTTCCTCTGCGTGTGTCCACGAAGCATGGCTTCAACGAATTCCGCGAGAACCCCGGCTTTGCGCTCGGAGATCGTGCGATCGCAACTTTTGCCCATACGCACATCGCGATCTCGCGCGGCCTCGCGCGTTACCTCGAAGAAGTCGAAGGCTTCGACGGCTCCAGCTTCGAGATCGTGCACTACGGGATCGAACCGGACGGTTCGCCGCGTCCCTACAGCGGAGAACAGCCCGTCTTGCTCTGCGTCGGTCGTCTGATCCCGATCAAGGGCCACATCGTGCTGCTGCGTGCGTTTGCGGCAGCGCGGAGGCGCATCCCCGACCTGGAACTCCACATTGCCGGGCGCGGGCCGCTCGAGCCGGCGCTGCGCGCGTTGGCAATGGAGCTCGAGCTCGAGGACTCGGTGCGCTTCCTCGGCTATGTCGCGCCGGTGCAACGCGCGATCGAGGAGGCAGCGATCGTCATGGTGCCGTCGATGGGCGAAGGTTTCGGGATGGTCGCGCTCGAGGCGATGGAGCGTGCGCGGCCGGTGATCGCGGCGGAGATCGGCGGTCTCGGCGAGCTCGTCCAGGACGGGGTGACCGGTCTCCTCGTTCCTCCCGGCGAAGCGGAGCCGCTCGAGGAAGCGATCGTGCACCTTGCCGGTGACCTGTCGCGTGCGGCAGAGATGGGCGAGGCGGGCCGCCGCCGCGCGCTCGAGCACTTCCTACAGGAGCGCTGCACAGACCGCACCGAGCTGCTCTACGAAGGCGCTCTCGCGGCTCGGGGCTGAGTCGCGCGTAGCGCCGCGTCGTAGACCGCGAGGGTGAGGTCGGTCATACGCGCGACGCTGAACTCCGACTCCGCGCGCTTACGCCCAAGCTCGCCGTAGGTGCCGGGATCGTCGAGGACTCGTGTCACGGCGGCGGCCAAGCCCGCTACGTCATCCGGCGCGACGAGCAACCCCGTCTGGCCGTCGGCGACGATCTCCGGGATCGAGCTGACACGTGTGGCAACGATCGGCTTCGACGCAAGCATCGCCTCGAGCAACACCAGACCGAACCCCTCCCAGCGTGCGGGATGAAGGAGAACGTCGGCTCGTCTAAGCCATGCGGCGACGTCGGGGACGCGGCCGAGCAGATGCACAGGAACGTTGAGGCTGCTTGCGAGCTGCTCGAGCTCCGGCCGCAGAGGGCCCTCGCCGAGCACGACGAGCTCAGCGTTCGGATGGCGATCGCGGATCTTCGGCAATGCTCGTACTGCGATATCGATTCCCTTCTGCGGCTCGAGCCGGCAGACGGCCAGCAGCACGCGCGCGTCCGCCCGCACGTCAGCTGCGGGATTCGATCCCCACGCCGCCGGCACCTCGTCCAGCCCGTAATGAATGACCTCGACCTTGTCGGCGGGAAGCCCGACGCGATCCACCTGGAACCGCGCCAACGCCTCGGTGATCGCGATCACTTTGGAAGCGCGGCGTGCCAAGGCACGCTCGACGAAGCGAAACGCTCCCGCGCGAAACGGATCGTCGTTGTGCTTCGTCGAGACGAGTCGTCGCGCCCCGAGCGCTCCGTAGACATCCGCATGCACGAGATGCGTGTGCACGACGTCCGCGTTCCGCACTTCTCGACGGACGCGCAGCAACAGTCGAGGGTCGATGTCGCGCGGCGCGGGAACGCGCACGAACGGCACGGTCACCGCCTCGTAGAAGGGATCGGGCGCACGCGATGTGTCGTCGAGCCCGAGGAAGCGTACGTCGACGCCGCGCCCCGCAAGCGCAGGCAAGAGTGTCAGGAGGTGGCGCTCGGAGCCGCCGATCCCTCCAATGCGGTGGATGTGCAGGATTTTCACGGCAGCCTGCGCTGCCGCCGAGCCAGCGCCCAGTCGATTGCGCCCGCAGCCAAGAGCGCGATCAGAAAGTCGGTGGCGACGCGGTAGCGAGTCGCGCCCACGAACACCATCGCCGCGAGGATCTGGTAGGCGAGCACGGCGACTGCGAGGGCGACGAACCGGGGTGCGCCCACGAAGAGGCCGAGGAGCGCGAGCGCGTACAGCACGGAGGTGTAGAGCGGCTGCGCCAGGCTGCGGATCGCTCCGTGGCCCGAGTCCGTCGCCGAGGCGGTCGTGCGGGGATCCCACTCCATCCGCGCGGCCTGCGCTGCGAGCTTTGCCTTCCCGCCGGGATGATCGCGGACGAACTCCCAGGCTCTGTGTTGGTAGTAGGCCTGGTTCGCACATTCGTCGACATGGATCGTCTTGCCGCTCTGTCTGTTGATGTCGCGCGCCTCCTCGGGGTTCGGGAACGGATGGCCCGGCGGATCCTTGACGTCGTCGATCCACTTCCCCTGCGCCAGCAGGTCGTACGTCTGGTCGTTGTTCGCCTTCCAGAGGGCGCGGCCGTCGGTCGTGAGCGCAAAGCACCCGACCTCTACCTTGTTGCGGATCACCCAGGGCGTCACGGTCAATGCGGCGGCGGCCACGACTGCGACGGGCGCCCAGCTCCAACCGTTGCGGATCACCAGGTAGGCCGCCACGACGATCGGGATGAAGATGAGCCGCACATTGCCGAGCACCGCGAGCCCGCCGAAGAGTCCCGCAGCGGTCGCCCACCGCACGGAGCGTCGATCGGCGGCTACGAGCGCGCAGAGAATGAGCGCTGCGGCGACGAGCTGGTCGAGCACTTCCCTGTTCAGGTGAACGTCGTGCCAGACGAGGTACGGATTGAGCGTTGCGAGAACCGCTGCGACCGTGCCCGCGCGCCGCGACATGACGCGCGTGCCGATCGCATAGACGAGGAACGCCGTGACGGTCGCAACAGCGATCTGGGCTCCGCCGACGGCCCACCAGTTGCGCCCGAAGATCCAGTAGATCGGAATCAGGAAGAAGCCGTACAGCGGCTGGGTGTACGCCGACGGCTCACCAGGGATGAAGCCGAACGTCCCGTGATGCACGAACGTCTGTGCGAAGTCGTCGCTCTTGTCGGTGAACGCCGTAAGGATGCGTCCCCGTTCGTGCAGCAGGACGGCCAGGCGGGGAGCGACCGCCGCAAGGGCGATCAGCCAGAGTTGGCCGCGTTTCACGCGGCAGGGACTAGGACGGGCGCTTCCACGTGCTCGCGCACCCAGAGCTCGAGCATCAACAGGCTCCAGAGCCGGTGTCCGTGATCCGCGCGGCCGGACTCGTGCTCGTCGAGCAGCCGTCGCACGGTGTCCGGCCGAAACCAGCCGCGGTCACGGGACAGGAGATCATGTGCCACGTCGCGCAGGTCGGACCGGAACCAGCGTCCGAGCGGAACGCCGAACCCGGCCTTGCCACGGCCGGCGACTTGGGTCGGCAGATCCGCCGCAAACGCACGTCGGAGCGCGACCTTTCCCTCCCGGCTTCGTATCTTCAGTGAGTCCGGCAGCGCGAGGCCGAGGGCCACGACCTCGTGGTCGAGGAACGGCGAGCGCAGCTCCAGCGAGTGGGCCATCGATGCGAGGTCCGCCTTCAGCAACAGATCGCCGGGCAGGTACGTCTCGATGTCGAGCAGCTGGAGGCCCGCGACGCCGGGTCGCGATGGCTCGAGCCGCACCCGGTGAGCCAGCCGCGAGTCGGCCCAGAGCTCGCGGCGCAGCTCGATGGGAAAGACCTCCATCAGCCGTGCATAACGCTGACCGGCGGGCGCGGCCGCGACGTCGAGGAAGCGCGCCGTCCGGAAGAGCGAGGACCGCGGCTCCCGACGCGCGCCAGGGAGGCGCCGCAACACCGCTGCGCCTCCCTGTGCCAGCCGAGCCGGGATGCGGTCGGCCAGGCGATGCGCGATGTAGCGCTCGTAGCCCGCGAACGCCTCGTCTCCGCCGTCACCCGCAAGGGCAACCGTGACATCCCGCCGCGCCTGTTCGGCGATCAGGAAGGTCGGGAACGCTGCTTCGTCGCCGAGCGGCTCGTCGAAGGTTGCTGCAAGCCGGGGCAGCGTCGAAGCGATGTCTGCCTCTATCTCCACCTCTTCGTGCACGGTGCTGTAGCGCGATGCGACCGTACGCGCGTACGCACGTTCGTCGTAGCGCGCATCCGGAAATCCGACCGTGAACGTGCGCACGGGTTGCGACGATGCCTGCGCCATCAGCGCAACGACGATGCTGGAGTCGATCCCGCCGGAGAGCAGCGCTCCGAGCGGCACGTCCGCAACGAGGCGCTTGCGCACCGCCTCTCCCACGGTCGCACGTACGCGTTCGAGCCATTCGTCCTCGTCCGTGCTCGGTTCCACGGGCTGTGGTTGCCAGTACCGCTCGATCCGCTCGGTGCCGCCCTCCGCCACGAGCACGTGCCCCGGCGCGAGCTTGTGGATGCCGCGCAGCGCCGTGTGGTTACCCGGGACGTACTGCAGCGCCAGGTATGCGTCGACGGCGTCGAGGTTGATCTCCCGTGAGACCTGCGGCAGTCGCAGCAGGGCTTTCAGTTCAGATGCAAACGCCAGCGTGCCGTCGGGCAGCCGTGTCCAGAGCAGCGGCTTCTTGCCGAGTCGGTCACGCGCAAGCACGAGACGCTCCCGGCCGGCGTCCCACAGCGCCAGCGCGAACATGCCGTGCAGCCGCTCGACAAAGCGCGGACCGCTTTCCTCGTAAAGATGCGGCAAGATCGGCGTGTCGCCGGTGCCGCGCACTTCGTGTCCACCCAGTTGGTCGCGCAGCGACCTGAAGTTGTACGCCTCGCCGTTGAACACTGCGACGATGTCGCCGGTCTCGTTCGACACCGGCTGGTAACCCGTCTCGAGGTCGATGACCCTCAGCCGTTGGTGACCGAGCACGCAGTGGCCGAAGGCGTCGGTCGATCCCTCATCGGGGCCGCGATGGACGAGGGCCGCGCGCATGGCGTCCACGAGGTCGGGATTCGGCGCACCCGCGGGCGAATAGAGTCCGGCGATGCCGCACACGGGACACATACTGCACGGGCGGTACGCGGTCGTCTCGTGTCATGTGGAGCGTCCGCTCGACGACGACGTCTGGAGGCGCTTCAGCGCGCTCCAGGAGCGCAAGCCGGGCGGGTTCGCGATCGCGGCGCTCATGCGCCCGCCAGCCGAGGGAGAGAACGAGGAACGCTGGCTCGAACGGGCGCGGGAGGCCGCGGAGCGAGGGCCGTTCGGGCTGCATACGCACTGGACCGCGCCCGATCACGCGCGGCCGACCGGCGGTGAACCGGCGGCGCTCGTGCGCGAGCAGGGACGGTGGCTCGACTCGGTGGGGCTTCGACCCACCTTCTTTTGCGGCGGCGGCTGGTACATCGACGACGCGGTCGGGGCGGCGCTCGCCGACCTCGGTTACGCGGACTGTACTGCGACCGCGTTCCGACCCGGCTACCTGGAGCCGGGAGCTCCGCACCTGCAGGTGGAGGAGCCGGTCTGGCTCGAGTTCGGTGACGGCCGCCGGCTGCTCGAGGTGCCGACGACGCACTCGATCGGCATGCTCGCGCGCGGTTTGCTCGGTCCTTTCCGGCGGCAGATCGTCCACGCGTACTTTCACGACACCGATTTGCTCGACCGGCGCCGCGCGGCGGCACTGGGCGTCGGCCTTCGTTTCCTCGGACTGAAGAGGACCGTGACGGACCTCGACGAGCTTCAGCGCGGTTTGCGGCCCAAGAAGACGATGTCGTTCGCAAACAGCCGCGCATGAAGCGGCACGAGCCGTCCCGCGATGAGATGCAGGTGCACGTCCTCGAAGCCGTCGAGGTAGGCACGAATATCGTTGGGCGCGAACATCTGCAGGTGCGTGGGGTCGTTCTCCGGCTGGTGTCCTCGTAGGAAGCGAAGCCTGTTCTTCAGGCGGTAGGCGTTCGGCACCGAGCCAACGAACGTGCCGCCGGGTCGCAGGACCCGTTGCACTTCGGAGACGACGCGCTGTGGATCGCGCAGATGCTCGAGGAGTTCGCCTGCGACCACGACGTCGAAGGTGCCCTCTTCGAACGGCAGCGCATCGTCGAGGTCGGCCCAGCGCGTCTCGATCCCGAGCTTCTGCGCCTCGGCAAGCGCCTCACGGTCGGCATCGACGCCGACGATCTCGTTCCCGCCGGCGTAGGCCTGCGTGAGTGCGCCGTCGCGGCAGCCCAGGTCGAGCACGTGCCGCCCCGGCCCGCCAACGTAGCGGCGGAAGAGCTCGATGCGCTCGGGGCCCGCGAAGACGAAGCCGGCGCCACGCTCGACGCGATTGTGCTCGGCGTACCGCTCACTCAGTTGCTCCAGGCTCACCGCGTCCGAGCCTAGTGGAAGGAGCGCGAACGGCCCCGGAACTCCCGGAAGTACACTCCGGCGGGTGAGCACGAAGCCAGCCGTGCCGGCCGAGCCCCGGCCGGCGCCGGTCGAAGACATCCGCTCGGCCCGGCCCTACCTCCTCTCCCGCAACACGCTCCTGGCCGTCGCCCGGCGGCTCGCCAGCGTGACCGCCCTGGTGACGCTCGACCTGGCCGGCCTCGTCCTCGGTGTCTTCGTGGCGCTCATCTTCCGCGAGCTCTACCTCGGCCAGTGGCCGCCGCTCTGGGGAATCGTCTGGGAAACCGAGAGCGAGTGGCTGCCCTTCCTCACCGTGATCACGGTGCTCGTGTTCTGGGTGGGCGGCCTCTACCGGCGGCGTGAGCTGCGCGCCGGCGTTGGTCAGATCGTGCTCTCGATGGTGCTCGTCGCCCTGATCACGCTCGCGTTCGGCCTGGGGACTGGCTACCACTTCACCACCTACGGGCTGACGCCGACGGCGGTCGTCACGACGGCGTTCTTCATCGGGATCCTGCGCGCCAGCTACGAAGTGCTCACGCGTGACGTCCTGCGTCTCACGGGTGCGCGACGGCGAACGGTACTGGTCGGAGAGGGCGAGCAGCTGGCGGCCTTGCGCCGCACGCTCGGTTCCGACCGAAGCGGGATTCGCTACGAGTTCCTCGGCGCGATTGCTTCCGGCGGCGAAGCCGGGGACCTGCCGATGCTCGGCGGGCTAGACGCGGTACCACGCATCCTGCGCGAGCACGACGTTCACGAGCTGATCGTGACGGACGGTGGCTTTGGCGAGCGCGAGTTGCTCGAGCTCGTCGAGGAGGCCCACCGCTTCGGGGCCAAGGTCAAGATCGCTCCGCGCACGACCGAGCTGCTCCTGCAACGCGCCGAATACATTCCGGGCGAAGGAGCGCCGCTGTTCGAGCTGCGCCCACCGGCGCTGGCCGGATCGGAATGGGCGTTGAAGCGCGGCTTCGACCTCGTCGTGTCGAGCTTCGTCATCGTTGCCGGTCTGCCGCTCTGGCTCGCTGTCGCCGGTGCCGTCAAGCTCAGCTCGCGCGGCCCGGTCTTCTATCGTGACCGGCGGATCGGGCTCGGAGAGCAACCGTTCGGGATGATGAAGTTCCGGACGATGTACGCCGACGCCGCCGAGCGGCAGGCCTCGCTCGAGGTCGACAACGAGGCCTCTGGCCCGCTCTTCAAGATCAAGGACGATCCTCGGGTCACGCCGCTCGGGAGATTCCTGCGCCGCTTCTCGCTCGATGAGATGCCGCAGGTCCTGAACGTCCTCTGGGGTGAGATGTCGCTCGTCGGACCGCGGCCTCTTCCCATCCGCGACTACGAGCAGCTGCAGCCGTGGCACCGGAAGCGCTATCTCGTGCTCCCGGGAATGACCGGCCTGTGGCAGGTCTCCGGCCGGATCGACCTGAGCTTCGACGACCTCGTCCGGCTCGACTTCTACTACATCGAGAACTGGTCGATCTGGCTCGACATCACGATTCTCGCCCGCACGTTGCCTGCCGTGCTCGCGCGTCGGGGTGCGTATTAGGCGCCGACTCGGCGGCGCCGACCATAGAGGTCTTGCGGGCTTCGCC
>JALYST010000189.1 GCA_030854665.1 Actinomycetota bacterium | reverse complement strand
TGGCTCTCGGCGTTCAACGGCAACCCCGGTTGTGGCGGCACGACGAACCGGAGCCTCGCAGCGGTCGTCGCCCCGGCCAGGATCGCGGCCGATCGCGCGGGCTACGACGCGTCGCGCTACGACGACGTGGTCTATGCCGTCGCCGACAGCCACTGCGGGTTCTACGGCGCCACCTGGGGCAACGAGGTGATGTTGACCCGACGGCCCACGCTCCAGCTCATCGTGCACGAGCTCGGTCACACCTTCGGGCTCGGACACGCCCAGTCGGCGGCCTGTCTGGGTACTTCACGCAACTGCGGGCGCATGGACGAGACAGGCGATCCATTCAGCCCGATGGGTAGCGGCGAGCTCGACTTCAGCGCCTACGAGAAAACCACCCTCGGTTGGATCCGGACCCAGCCGCACGTGAAGGCCGCGAAGCGATACCTACTGGCACCCCCGACCTCGCGCTCCTCGCTCGCTCAAGCGCTCGTAGTGGATGTGGAAGACGGTGCCTGGTGGATCGAATACCGCGCCCAGCCGTTCCGCGGTCTCCTCTTTCGGTTCGTCGACGACGCCAGGGCGTGGTTACCCTTCGCCGCCCCGGCGATCCTTGTCTCGAACCCGACCAACGTGAATCGCCCCTGGCTCGCGCGCGGCGAGTCTTACCGCTTGCCGAGGTCGTTCAAGGTCACGCTGACGAAGGCGAGCGCAACCCAGGCCGAGGTCCGCTTCCGGTAGAAGCCCCCGGGTACGATGGCCCGGTGGCCGTAACAGCTCAGACCAAGCTGGACGCGGGCAAGCTCCGCGCCGACTTCCCGATCTTCGAACAGGAGATTCGCGGCAAGCCGCTTGCCTACCTCGACTCCGCGGTGAGCTCGCACAAGCCGCGCCAGGTGCTCGACAAGCTGCGCAACTTCTACGAGACCTCGTATGCGAACGTCCATCGCGGCGTGTACACGCTGTCGGAGATCGCGACGGCAGAATACGAGGGAGCCCGCGAAAAGGTGGCGCAGTTCGTGAATGCGCCCGAGCCACGCGAGCTGATCTTCACGCACGGCGCCACCGAGAGCATCAACCTCGTGGCCTACGCATGGGGGCTCGACAACCTGGGCCCAGCCGACGTCGTCGTGGTCACCGAGCTCGAGCACCACTCGAACTTCGTCCCCTGGCAGTACATCGCCAAGCGGACGGGAGCCATCTTCACCGCGATCCCGCTCGACGAGCACGGCGAGCTCCGGCTCGACGGGCTCGAAGAGATCGCGCGGATGGGGAACGTCAAGGTCGTCGCCAACAACCTCGTCTCGAACGCGCTCGGCACGATCAACCCGGTGGAGCGCCTCGCGGCGTGGGCCCACGAGCAGGGAGCGATCATTGTCGTGGACGCGGCGCAGGCCGCCCCGCACCACCCGATCGACGTCCAGCGACTGGACTGCGACTTCCTCGCATTCTCCTCGCACAAGATGTGCGGCCCGACAAGCGTCGGTGCACTCTGGGGCCGGGCAGAGCTGCTCGAAGCAATGGCGCCGTTCAACCTCGGCGGCCACATGATCCGATCGGTCTCACTCGAGGAGACGACCTGGGGCCAGCTGCCGTACAAGTTCGAGGCGGGAACGCAGCCGATCGCGGAGGCCGTGGGGTTCGGCGCCGCAGTGGACTACGTCACCGATGTCGGTATCGGAGCAATCGAGGAGCACGAGCGGGAGTTGCTCGTCTACGCGCTCGAACGTCTTGCCGACGTGCCGGGATTCGTTGGCTACGGCCCCCCGGCAGGCCGGCGCGCGGGAATCATCTCGTTCAACATCGAAGGCATCCATCCGCACGACGTCGCGCAGGTCCTCGACATGGACGGCGTCGCCATTCGCGCCGGGCACCATTGCTGCCAGCCCCTGATGGCCAAGCTGGGAGTTGCAGCGACGAATCGCGCGAGCTTCTACCTCTACACCATCCCCGAGGAGATCGACCGCCTGGTCGCAGGGCTCCACAAAGCCCATAAGCTTTTGACGTGAGCGAATTCGATCAGATGTATCGGGAAGTGATCCTCGATCACTACAAGAACCCACGTGGGCACGGCCAGCTCGACGACGCCGACGCCCAGGCCGAGGGACAGAACCCGCTTTGCGGCGACGAGGTGTCCATCTTCGTCGCGTTCGGCGAGGACGGCGACACGATCGACGAGGTGAAGTTCTCCGGGCGTGGCTGCGCGATCTCGCAGGCCGCGACCTCGATGCTCATGGAGATGGTGCAGGGCCGCAGCGCCAACGAGGTCGCCTCGCTGCCGCGCGAGGCGCTGCTCGACGAGCTCGGCATCCCCCTGAGCCCGGTCCGGCTCAAGTGCGCGCTGCTCGGGCTCTCGACGCTGAAACTCGCCCTCCACAAGGCCAAGGGAACGCCCCTCCCGGAGGAGTGGGCGGGCGCGGCCGGCGATCTCGACCTCAAGTAGGAGTGGCCGAGCTCGACGTCTGTCCGGTCGAGGAGCTGCCGTCCTGCTCCGTGAAGATCGTCTACGCCGGCGAGATCGCGATCGGCGTCTACAACCTGAACGGCGAGTACTACGCGATCGAGGACCGTTGCTCGCATGACGACGGGCCGCTGTGCGAGGGTGACTTCGAGTGCGACGACGGCGTGGCGATCTGCCCGCGCCACGGGGCGAACATCGATATCCGCACGGGTCGTGCACTGACACTCCCGGCGTTCGCGCCGGTGAGGACGTTCCCCGTCCGCGCCGAGGACGGGATGGTCAAGGTCGAGATTGTCTGAGCCGAAGCGCTGTTGGCCGACGACTGACGAGCTTTATGTCGCCTATCACGACGAGGAATGGGGACGGCCCGTCACCGACGAGCGTGGTCTGCTCGAGCGGCTCTGCCTCGAGGGCTTCCAGTCCGGCCTCTCGTGGCTGACGATCCTGCGCAAGCGCGAGAACTTCCGCACCGCCTTCGCCGGGTTCGATCCCGAAACCGTGGCGCGGTTCAGCGCGCGGGACGTCGCCCGGCTGCTGAAGGACGCAGGGATCGTCCGGCACCGCGGCAAGATCGAGGCGGCGATCGAGAATGCGCGTGGGACAGTGGCGCTGCGCGAGGCAGGGACGCCGCTGCACGAGCTCGTTTGGCAGCACCGCCCGAAACGCCGGAGAGCGCCGCGAAGCCTCGCAGACATGCCGCCGACATCGTCGGAGTCGACCGCTCTCTCGAAGGAACTGAAACGTGCCGGCTTCCGCTTCGTCGGCCCAACGACCGTCTATGCGGCCATGCAGGCCTGTGGTGTCGTGAACGACCACCTCGCGAGCTGTTTCGTACGCGAAGGGGTTCAGCGCGAGATCGACGCCGCGCTCTAAGGTCTGTCCATGCTCGACGACCGCGTTCGGGCCGTGCTTCAGCGACTGGAGCGAGAGGACGCCGAGGAGAGGAAGCGCGGGATCCCGGCGCCGGAGCGCTCGCGCGCTGTGGCGCGCACGACAGGGCAGTTCCTCTTCGCGGTCGTGGCGCCCCAGTGGGACTGTGAGGTGCTCGAGATCGGCGCTTCGCGCGGCTACTCGACTCTCTGGCTGGCCGCCGGGGTGCGCTACCTCGGCGGTCACGTGACCTCACTCGAGAACGATCCTGCAAAGGTGGCCGCCTGGCGCGCAAACGTCGCGGAGGCAGGGTTGGAGGAGTGGGCCGATCTGATCGAGGGCAACGCCGCCGAGACGGTTTTAGGGATCGACGACGTCTTCGACATCGTCTTCCTGGATGCGGAGAAGGACGACTACGAACAACTCTTCCACGCGGCGCGCAAGAAGCTCGAACCCGGAGCGCTTGTCATCGCCGACAACGTCATCTCACACGCCGGCACCCTCGGCGCCTACGTCGAGGCGCGGCAGTCCGACCCCTCGCTCGAGTCCGTGACGATACCGCTCGACCGCGGTCTCGAGCTTTCGACCATCGTCGAGGGCGACCTCCCGGGCGACTGATATTCTGGCGGCTAACCGCGGAAAGGAGGTGGTCCGAGAGTGGAGATTTCTTGTTCGGGCAGTGGAGGTACCAGCGAGTAGAGGTGCGTCCCCGGGACCTACGGGGAATCGCCTAGCCAGCGTGGGGGACGACGCGTTACGCGCCGCCTCGCCCACTATCTCTATCTCGGGTCGAGGCAGGAAAGCGCCTCTGCTAATCCACCGCTGGTAACCGGAACAGGGGGCTGCTTGCGCGGCCCCCTTTCTTTTCCGGCGGTATCTAGGTCCGGTTGGTGGTGCCGCCGTATCGGCGGTCCCAACCGAGATCGCCGAGCACGAACGAAAAGGCGAACACCGCTAGACCCCAGGCCACAAGGTCAGCCCAATTCGTATCGCTGAAGACGGCGAACAGGAACAGGAGCGTGGCCGCAATGAGCAGCAGGCTCCTGAGTCCGAAGTTGACGTTCACGGTTCTCCTTTCCCTGGGACATCCCCCACGTTCGCCCCCGCGTTGCCTACCCCTCCAAGCCTGGAGATCAGGCCGCGCGCCGGAGCTGGTCGTCCAAGGGCAGGAGTGGGAGCTGGAATGTGCTTACCGCAGCCGGATCGGAGACGACGTTGTCACCGAGCTGAAGCATCTTCAGGAGATCACGCGTGAGCGGAATGTCGCCCGGTAGCCGCTCGGTGAGGAGGGCGTTGACCTTCATCAGGCCCACCGGGATATGCAGGCTGGGCCGGCGAATCCCCCGGGCGCGCTTGAGGCGCTCCCAGAACTCGTTCCAGCTGACGACGTCGGGCCCGCCGAGATCGAAGACACCGCCCGCCACGTCGTCCCGTCCCACGGCCTCCGCGAAGTACTTCGCCAGATCGTCGGCCCAGATCGGCTGGATGCGCTGGCGGCCGTTGCCGATGATCGGGGTGACGGGTGTCAGCTTCGCGAGCTTGACGAACGTCGGCAGGATGCCGCCGTCAGGGCCGAAGACAAAGCTCGGCCGGAAGATCACGTATGGGATGCCCGAGCCCTGCACCTGCTGCTCGTTCTCCCACTTCGCGCCGTAGTAAGGCACGAGGTCCTTCGTCGCTTCGCTCGTTCCGAGGGCGCTCATGTGCACGAAGCGCCGAACGCCGGCAGCCTTGGCCGCAGCAAGCAAGTCGCGCATTCCGTCGACCATGATCCGCTGGAACTGTTCGCGGCGGCCCTGCCGGATCGCGACGAGATGAATGACCGTGTCGACCCCGTCCACGGCCTTGGCCAGTCTCCCTGGATCCGTGACGTCGCCCTCGGCGAGCTCGCATCCCCAGGCCGCGAGCTTGGCTCCCCGCCGCAGATCACGAACGAGGCAGCGCACAGGCAGGTCGCGACCGCGCAGCTCGTGGACGACGTGGCCCCCCACGAAGCCGGTGCCCCCCGTGACGAGGATCAACCCGTCGGCTCCTTTCTGGTCGCTTCGCTCCCCGCGCCGCTGAGATCGCCGCGTGCGGCAAAGTTTTGCCAGTACTTCGAGGGGGTCGGTCCCCGCTGGCCCTGGTATTTCGAGCCGATGTCGCCGGTCCCGTAGGGCGTCGCCGCGGGCTCGGTGAGCTGGACGAACGAGACCTGGCCGATCTTCATCTCGGGGTAGATCGTCACCGGGAGGTTTGCGACGTTCGAGAGCTCGAGCGTCACATGGCCGTCCCAGCCCGGGTCGATGAAGCCGGCGGTGGAGTGGATCAGGAGGCCCAACCGGCCGAGCGAGCTCTTCCCCTCGAGCCGCGCAACGAGGTCGTCCGGCAGGCGAATGCGTTCGAGGGTCGAGCCGAGAACGAACTCCCCGGGGTGGAGCACGAAGGGAGTTCCGTCGTTCACCTCCACGAGCTCCGTCAGGTCTTCCTGCTCCTCGCGGACGTCGATATAGGGGTAGCGGTTGTTGTGGAAAACCCGGAAGAAGCGGTCGACCCGGACGTCGACGCTCGAAGGCTGGAGCAGCGACTCGTCGTAGGGATCGATCTCGATCCGGCCTTCCTCCAGGAATCGGGCGATCGTGCGATCTGCAAGGACCATCGGGGTCGATTCTACGGCGGGCCAGCCTCTGTTAGTTTTCCACACCTTGCCTACGAGGTACGTCCTCCAGCCTGTCGATCCGAATGCCCGCTCCAAGGTCCGGCGGGCCGAAGCGCGAAAGCGACGCCACAAGCAGCGTCTCGTCGCTGCCTGCGCGCTGCTCGCACTGATCGCGGCCGGTGTCGCGGGAGGCGTGCTGGCTACCTATGTGCGTGGACACAAGACGGTGCGCGCAGCAGCGCGGGCGACGCACACCCCCTCAAAGCCGCAGATCCTCCAGCCGCGGCCGCTGCCGGACGAGGTGCGGGGCGTCCACGTGACGATGGCACTCGCGGGTCTGCCCGGAAAGCTCAACGAGTATGTCGCGATGAAGGCGGCAGGCCTCAACACGATCGAGCTCGACGTCAAGGACGAGAACGGAGACATCGGCTTTCTGGTCGACGTTCCGCTCGCCCGGAAGATCGGCTCCGCGAAGCGCTACTACGACGCCCAGCGCGCGGTCGCGACGATCCACGCTGCGGGCCTCTATCTCGTCGGCCGGGTCGTAACGTTCGAGGATCCGGCCCTGTCGGCCGGCATTCCACAGTTCGCCATCCGCCGGGCCGATGGCGGGCGCTGGCTCAACAGCGCCGGCCTCGGTTGGACGAATCCCTACGACAAGCGCGTCTGGAAGTACAACGTGGACATCGCCGTGCAGGCCGCGAGGCTCGGCTTCGACGAGATCCAGTTCGACTACGTTCGGTTCCCCAGCGACGGCGACATCTCTCAGATTCGCTACCCCGGCAAGCATGCCCAGCCGATGGGTTGGACGATCCCGATGTTCACCAAGTACGCGCAGCAGCGCCTCAAGCCGCTCGGGGTTCGCCTCTCCGTGGACGTCTTCGGGCTCTCGGCGACGCGGAACCTCGGGATCGGGCAGTTCCCGCGCCGAATCGCGCGTTACGTAGACGCGATCTATCCCATGGTCTACCCGTCCCATTACGTCTCGGGCGAGTACAACATCCTCGATCCGGACTCCCGTCCGGGCACGACGGTGGCTTACTCACTGCGCGACTTCCGCACAGCCGTGCGAGGCCACCCGACCAAGCTGATCCCATGGCTGCAGGACTTCTCCATGCGCCGCACGTACACCCTCGCGGACGTCCAGGACCAGATCCAGGCCGCGAGGCTCGAGCACACCAAGGGCTTCATGCTGTGGAACGCGGCCGGCCTCTACACGGTCAAAGCGCTGTCCACGCCCGGTTTCCGTTAAGAGTCTGCAACACCTCTATACAGGTATGCAGCGCGGCCGCCGGCTCCGCTATCGTCAGACCCATGGCGGCGACCAAGACGATCGAGCTCAGAACAGCGATCCCCGGGCCCCGCTCCAAGGAGACCCTGGAACGGAAAGACCGCGTGATCGCGGACCCGCTTTCCATCTTTCTGCCGGTGGTGATCGAGCGCGGCGAGGGCGCGACGCTCACGGACGTCGACGGCAACACCTTCATCGACTTCACCGGAGGCGTCGGCTGTCTCAACGTCGGCCACGCGCATCCGCGTGTCGTCGAGGCCGTGCAGGAACAGGCCGCGAAGTTCCTCCACACCGACTTCACGATCGTCCCCTACGAGACGTACATCACCCTGGGCGAGCGTCTCGTCGAGACCGTGCCGATCTCCGGCCCCGCAAAAGCGGCGTTCTTCAACGCCGGCACGGAAGCCGTCGAGAACGCGATCAAGTTCGCCCGTGCGTACACGAAGCGGCCAGCGGTGATCGGCTTCGAGGGCGGCTTCCACGGTCGTACGCTGCTGTCACTGACGCTCACGTCCAAGACGCATCCCTACAAGGCCGGTCTCGGCCCCTTCGCGCCCGAGGTCTACCGACTGCCGTTCGCGCAGGACTATCGCGGGCCGACCGCAGCCGAGGCGCTCGCAGCGCTCCAGCGCGCATTCGTAACGACCGTCGCCGCCGAGAACGTTGCGGCAATCATCATCGAGCCTGTGCAAGGTGAGGGCGGCTTCGTCGTCGCACCGCCCGAGTTCCTCGAAGGCGTGCGGCGCATCTGCGACGACAACGGCATCGTGCTGGTCATCGACGAGGTGCAGACCGGCTACGGACGCACGGGAAAGATGTGGGGAATCGAGCACTACGACGTCGAGCCTGACCTGATGACGATCGCGAAGTCGATTGCTGCCGGTCTGCCGCTCTCGGGCGTGATCGGGAAGGCGGAGATCATGGACGCGCCGGGGGACTCGGCGATCGGCGGCACGTATGTCGGCAATCCCGTGGCGCAGGCAGCAGCACTCGCCGTGCTGGACGTATTCGAGGAGGAGAGCCTCGTCGAACGGTCAGGGCAGATCGGCGAGATCATTCGCAGCCGCATGCAGGCCTGGCAGCAACGTTGGGACGCGATCGGCGACGTCCGCGGGCTCGGCGCGATGCTCGCGATCGAGCTCGTCCACGACCGTGGCACCAAGGATCCCGCCCCCGAGCTGGCCTCGGCTATCGTCGACGCCACCTCTGAGCGAGGACTGCTCCTGCTCAAGTCAGGGATCTACTCGAACTGCATCCGCGTGCTCGTGCCGCTCGTCATCTCAGAGGGCGAGCTCGACGAGGCGCTCGGCGTCTGGGAAGACGCGCTCGGCTCCGTCCTCGGCTAGTTCACGTTCGTCGGGCAGGGCGCCGATACCGGTGCAGTGGCCGGGTATCTCATTGCCGTGATCGCGTTCGCGCTGCCGCTCGCCTTCGGCGCGACCGGCCTCGGGCGGCCGCGGCTCGTGATGGGCCTTGGCGCCGTCGTAGCCTTCGGCTGGGCCGTGGCCCTCGTCGCCGGCCGGGCCGAGGACGGACAGGGCCGCCACCTGGTTCCGGTCTGGTTCCTGACCGGCCTCGTGGCCATCCTGTTCGTCCTCTGGTGCGGAGGCCTGTGGCTCGGACTGCGCCTACGGCACGCGCGCGCCCGCTGATCACCGGCATACGGCAGGGGACGGGCGGGTAGCTTTCGGGCGTGATAGTCGGGGAGACGATCGCAGACCGATACGAGTTGGAAGAAGTAGTCGGGCAGGGCGGGATGTCAACGGTCTACAAGGCCCATGACTCGCTGCTCGAGCGTAACGTCGCCCTCAAGGTCCTCCACCAGCAATACAACGAGGACGAAGACTTTGTCGAACGGTTCAAGCGCGAAGCGCGATCCGTTGCGCAACTCCAGCACCCGAACATCGTGACGGTGATCGATCGCGGCGAGGAGGACGGCCGGCAATACATCGTCTTCGAATTCATCGACGGCGAGAACCTGAAGGAGCTCGTCGTCCGCAAGGGTCGCCTGGACTTGCGCGATGCGCTCGAGATTGCGCTGGAAACGGCGCGCGGGCTCGCATTCGCCCACCAGCATGGGCTGATCCACCGCGACGTAAAGCCGCAGAACGTCCTCCTGAACGGCGACGGCCGCGCCAAGGTCACGGACTTTGGGATTGCACGCTCACTCGACGTCGAGCACGGCGTCACTCAGACGGGGACCATTCTCGGAACGTCGAACTACATCGCCCCGGAGCAGGCGAGTGGCCAGCCCGTCGACGCACATACGGACGTGTACTCGCTCGGGATCGTGCTGTACGAGCTGCTCACCGGCGAGGTGCCGTTCCCCGGCGAGACCTTCGTCGCGATTGCAATGAAGCACATCCAGGAGCCATCGCCGAGCGTCCTGGACGTGCGAGGCGACGTGCCGCTCCGCGTTGCCGAGATGGTCGATCGCGCACTCGAGAAGGATCCGGGACACCGCTTTCCGACCATGGACGCCTTCGCGGCGGAGATCGAGGCGAGCCTCGCCGAGCTGGACCGAGGCGAGGACGGCGCGGTCACGATGGTCGTACCGGCTGCGCAGCGGCTGCAAAGGCAGAGGCAACGCAAGCCTGTCTCTCCTCTTCCCCTCCTCATCGGACTGCTCGGTGCGCTTGCCATCGCCGCAGTCGTCGTCGGACTGCTAACGCTCCGCGGTGGCGGTGAGAGCCCTCCCGTGGGCGCGCCGATCACGATCGCCGGCGCCGGGGCATACGACCCGTACGGAGACGGGACCGAACACGACTCTGCCGCGCCCGACGCAACGGACGCCAACGTGACGACGTACTGGGCGACCGAGGATTACAACAGCGGCCTCGAAGGAGTGAAGAAGGCCGGCGTCGGGCTCGTCCTCGATGCTACGTCGGTTGTCCAGCTCTCCCGCCTCACCGTTGTCACGGACACGCCGGGCTTCACCGCGGAGATCCGTGCGACGAACATTCGGGGCACCCCTGGACAGAAGATCTCGGACAGCCGCGGCGTCGGGCGGACGACGAGGTTCGCGATCGATCAACCTGCTCCGAAGCGCTTCTACGTCGTCTGGATCACGAAGCTCGCGCCCGGCGGCCACTTCGCGCATGTGAACGAAGTGCGCGCCTTCGACAAAGGCTAGTACTCGAGCTTCGAACGACGTTCGTGCCGCTCGACCGCGAGCTCGATCAAGCGGCGCAACAGCGCCTCGTAGGGAATACCTGATGCGTCGAACAGCTTCGCGTAGACACTCGTCGACGTGAAGCCGGGAATCGTGTTCAGCTCGTTCACAACGACCCGATTGCCGTCGACTACGAAGCAGTCGACGCGCGCCATTCCTTCGCACTCGGTGACGCGGAACGACTCGACTGCGGCGCGCTGCACCGCTTCGAGGACGTCCTCGGGCAGGTCGGGCGGGATCACGAGTTGCATGCCGCCTTCCTCGTATTTCGACGCGTAGTCGTACCACTCGTGCCCGAGCGGGACGATTTGACCGGGAACCGACGCAATGGGGTCGCGGTTGCCGAGCACGCCGACCTCGACCTCGATTCCGTCGAGGAACTCCTCGACGAGGACCTTGTCGTCATGGCGAAAGGCGAGCCGGACAGCATCGTCGAGCTCGGCCTCGTCGTGCGCCTTCGTGATCCCGACCGAAGAGCCAAGGCGCGCAGGCTTGACGAAGCAGGGAAAGCCGAGCGGGTTCCCAACCGCATCGCCCTCGCGGAGGGCAATGTGGCGCGCGACCGGAATCCCACTGTCGCGCAACACCTTCTTGAACAGGTCCTTGTCCATGCAGAGCGCGGATGCCGCCACGCCGGCTCCGATGTAGGGGACGCCCGCGAGCTCGAGCAGCCCTTGCACTGTTCCGTCCTCACCGAACGGGCCGTGCAGGATAGGCAGAACGACGTCGACCGCACCAAGCGTCGCGGGCGCGTTGGCCGCCGGGACCGGCAGCGTCTCGGCCACGGAGCCGCCGCCCGAACCGAGCTCCCAGCGCCCGTCGCGGCCGATCGCGACCGTGACGACGTCGTACTCGGCGGGGTCGAGCGACTCCAGCACCGAGCGGGCAGAAGCGAGGGAGATCTCATGCTCGGAGGAGCGCCCCCCGGCGAGGATCGCGATCTTCAGCCGGCTCACGGAGGGCCGGGCGTCGCAGCGAACTTGCCGACGGCGATCGTCACAGTCGTGCCCGGCGGCTGCTGTGACCCCCCGGGCGGATCCTGCGTCTGCACGATCCCGTCCTGGCTCTGGTCAGTGACCGGCTGGCTGACGATCTTCACGCCGAAGCCCGAGGCTCGCAGCGTCGCCTGCGCGTCGCTCTGGGAGAGGGTCGTCACATCCGGAACGGTGGAGGTCGTCGGGCCCTTCGAGACCATGACGGTGATGGTGGTACCCGGCGGCTGGAGCGTCCCTACACCCGGACTCGTGTTTACGACGGTGTCCTTCGGCGCGTCCGACTTCACAGACTCGCGTCGAACGGCAAAGCCGCTTCCCAACAAGGTGGAGTTGGCAGAGTCGAACGTCGAGCCGATCACGTTCGGGACCGCCACCGGTTTCGGCCCCTTCGAGACTTTCAGCTTGACCTGCGATCCCTGCTTCACCGACGCGCCCGCAGTCGGCGATTGCGAGATCACCTCGCCCTGCGGCTTGTCGGAGTCGGTTGGAATCGCTTTGCCTTTCAGCTTCGCGTCCTGCAGGTCGGAGAGCGCCTGGTCGAGCGGCTCCCCGACGACACTCGGGACGTCCGTCTTCGGCGGCCCGAGCGAGACGTAGATGGTGACGAAGTTGTTCTTCGGTGTCTTGTCTCCGGGCCGCGGTGTCTGCTGGAAGACGTATGTCTCAGGGAACCCGGGATCGGCGTTTGGCTGCCGAACCGGGTTGGCACGCAAGCCGAGCGCGCGGATCTTCGCGACCGCGTCGGCCTCACGGATCCCCAGGTAGTTCCCGACGGCGACCGTCTTCGACCCGCTGAGCTGATCCTGGATCTGCGAGTAGAGGAAGTAGCCGCCGACCAGCGCAGCGGTCACGAACAGCAGCGCAACGAGCCAGGGCCAAAGAGCGCGCCTCGGCGGCTCGTCGTAGTCGTAGTAGGCGGACGGCGGGGCGTACGGAACCGGCGGTCTCGGCGTGCGTGACGTGATCTCGGTGACGGCCGAGGGCGGCGGCCGCGAAATGATCGCGGTCGCTGCCTCCTCAGTGACGGGAGAAATCGCTACCCCCCGGTTGATGCGGCGGAGGTCCGCGTCCATCTCCTCCGCGCTCTGGTAGCGCTCCGACGGATCTTTGCCGAGCGCACGCATGACGACCATGTCGAGGTCCCGGGGAACGTCGGCACGCTTCGACGAGGGTGGCTCAGGCACGGTCGACAGATGCTTCATCGCGATCTCAACCGGAGTGTCGCCCGTGAAAGGCACCTCTCCGGTGAGCAGCTCGTAGAGCACGACGCCGACCGAGTAGAGATCCGAGGTCTGGTCGACCGGGGCCCCTTTCGCCTGCTCGGGCGAGAGGTACTGAGCGGTACCGATGATCGAACCCGCTTCGGTCATCTGGCTTACACCGGCGCGCGCGATCCCGAAGTCCGTGACCTTCAGCCGCCCTTCGCCGTCAACGAGCACATTGTGTGGCTTGATATCGCGGTGGACAATGCCGTGGCGGTGCGCGAACCGGATCGCGGCGAGGATCTGGCGCGCGTAGTCGACCGCGAGGTGAATCGGCGCGGGCCCGCGCGCGACGATCAATTCCTTCAACGAGCGCCCGTCGAGGTACTCCATCGCGATGTAGTACGTGCCCTCCGCCTCGCCGCGGTCATAGATCGAGACGATGTTCGGGTGCGAGAGGCTGGCGGCGTTCTTCGCCTCACGGCGGAAGCGCTCGACGAACTGATCGTCGCCGGCATGACGGTCGTTCAAGATCTTGATCGCGACGCGGCGCCCGAGCACCTCGTCTTCGGCGAGGTAGACGTTCGCCATGCCTCCCGTGCCAAGCTTGCGCAGGATGCGGTAGCGCCCGTCGAAGAGCGTGTTGATCAGGGTGTCAGAAACCGCCATGGGGCCTTCAGGGTAGGGATTCGCCCCTACCGCAGTAGCGCCTCCATCACCTGTTTTGCGATCGGAGCTGAAATGGCGCCGCCAAAGCCGTTGAGCTGGTTCTCGACCACCACTGCGATCGCGACTCTTGGTGCATCTGCGGGTGCGAAGGCCGCGAACCAGGCCGTATAGATGTTCCCGCGCCCGACCTCCGCGGTGCCCGTCTTGCCGGCGACGCGCACACCGGGGATGGAGGCGGCGGTCCCGGTTCCGCCCGTGACCACGAGCTCCATCATGCGCGTCAGCTCGTCGGCCGTCTGCCGCTTGATCGGCCGGCCGAGCTGATCGGGCTGCAGATGCGTGATTGTCTTTCCGGCGGGTGAGACGATCCGCTCGACGATCTGCGGTCGCATCTCCGCGCCGTGATTGCCGATCGCCGCCGCGACCATCGCCATCTGCAACGGTGTCACCGCGAGCCGCTCCTGGCCGAACGCGAGTCGGCCGGGATCGACTTGCGTATCCGGATGCTTCGGGTCGAAGAGGCGGCCGTGATCGTACAAACCGCTCTCCACGCGCTCGCTCTCGGGCAGCTCGAGGGGCGGCAGCGAGTAGAAGCCGAAGCGCTTGGCGTAGTCGAGCACGACGCCGGCACCGAGTGCTTTGCCGACGTTGCAGAAGACGGAGTTGATCGAGTGCTCGAAACCCGTCGCCAGGTCGACGTTGCCGAACGTCTCGGGCGCTTCCGGATTGCCGGCGTTGCGTACGCGCTTCCCGTACTCCTCGCAGTAGCCGGGATCGTAGAAGGGCGAATCCGGCGTGAAGCGCCCCGTATCGAGTGCAGCAGCCGCAGTGACCATCTTGAACGTCGAGCCCGGCGGGTACTTGCCGGCCGTCCCGCGGTTGAGGAGCGGAGCGCCACACGGCGCAGTCGTGCGCGTGGCGACGCCGAAGCGGCTCTCGATCAAGTTCGGGTTGTAGGTCGGGCTCGTCGCCATCACGAGGACCCGTCCGGTCGACGGGTCGAGGGCAACAACCGCGCCGCACTTGCCGCGCAGCAGCCGCAGCGCCAGCGCCTGCGCGCTCGGCCGGATCGTCAAGACGAGATCGTTGCCGGTGACGGTCGTCCCTCTCAGCTTGTCGAGCGCGGAGCGAAAGACCGTGTCCAGGTTCGCGTTCGAGCCGGTGAGGTAGTCGTTGTACGACTGCTCGAGGCCGGTTCTGTTGCGTGTCTGGGTGGAGTACCCGACCACGTCGGAGAAGATCGGCCCGGTGGGATAGCGGCGGAAGTAGAGCGTCTGCCCCGCACGGTTTTTGGTCACGTTCGTCGCGAGCAGTGTGCGGCCGTCGGCCGCATAGATCTTCCCGCGCTTGATCGTGAACTGCGCGACGAGCCGGATGTCGTTGTCCTGCCGGTTGGCGAG
>JALYST010000170.1 GCA_030854665.1 Actinomycetota bacterium | reverse complement strand
AGGTCGACGTGCGCGTCCGGCTCGATGGTCACGTTCCACATCGAGTTGATCTCGAGCTGCTGGTAGACACGCTCGAAGCCCTGCTCGGAATTGGTGATCGAGTAGATCGGCCGCGTCGTCACCTCGCACGGTGGATCGATAGCAATTGCGATGTCAAAGTGCCGCGACTCGGAGTGAACGGCGATTTCCGACACATGCCGCGCGTCGGCCGGCTTGCCCGCGGTCGTCTTGCGCGTCCCGATCGTGATCACGTCCGCGGGGTTCTGCTCCGAGAGCAAACCGATGTTCGACGAGCTGGTGAACTGGAGACTTATCGCTTCCTCGCCATCGTTGCGGAGGCGGTAGCGCACGCCCGCGGCGAGCCCTTCGTCGGCGATGCGGATGTCCTTACGGATCCCGAGGCCGGGGACGCTCGCGAGAGAGCGCGGCGGCGGCTCGAGGATGAGACTCACGGTGCGCGCCTCGCGCTGCGGGGTCAGCTGGTAGTGGTACCCGTGCAGAACGACCGGCTCGGCCTTTCCGACGCGGAAGCTGTCCTGGAACAAGGCACGGCGCGCGACGTCGTACTCGAGCAGCTTCGAAAGGCCGCGCTCCCGCGCGCGCACCGCGTCGTGGATGGACTTCGATTCTTTTTCGGCGGCCTTCCCAATCAGGACCTTGCCGAGTTTCTCAGCGCGACGGAGCGCTTCGTGCTCGGCCTCCGGCCGGCGTGCGAGCGTGTCCACGAGGTTGGTGGCCGAGGCGTAGATATCCCACTCGATGACTGCTCCGCCCTGCACGTGCACGAACACCGCGCCGGCATTGCCGCGGAAGATGTACTCGTCGTAGCCGTCGACGTCGTAGTCGCGCTGCTCCCCCGCCGCGGTACGCCGCTCCGACAGGATCCGCTCGGCCTTGAGGAGCGATGCGTAGGCGTCGGCCCGAAGATGCGGGAAGTAGATGCCACCGAAGACGCCGTGCCAGTACACGTCGTTCCCCTGAGCGCGCCAGAGATTCTGTTGAGCCTGACGGACTTCCGCGGATGCATCGAGAATGCTGCGGCGTGCGAGCTCCTCGCTGACGATGAGCATCCGTTTGTGCAGGGCGTTGGACTCCGGGTATTTCGCGAGGAAGTTTCGCCAGAGCGGGGACGCAATGAGCGATGAGGAATCGTCGCCGAGCTTGTTCCGGGCCTGCTGGTGCCGCTTCGCCGCGTTCGGCTCGAGGGCCCACTCCGCCATCTCGGGATACGACCCCGAGGGGATGTAGATCCGTCGCGCGGGCTTCTGGAAGATCCAGGCGTCCTCGAGTGTCGTCGTCTGGATGAAGTCGGCCTGAGCGATCGCCGAGAAGAATTGCTCGAGCCAGCCATCCCTATGAACGCGCTGATAGGTGCCCGGCCACGCACCGAACTTTTCGCCGTCGTCCGCGTACACGACCAGGCGCGCGCCCTCGTCGGCTCGCGAGCGAAGCTCCTTCATCGTTGCGCTCACGTCGCGGAAGGGGATGAGGTAGCGCAGCTTCACGCTTCCGGGGAAGACGATCAGCGGAAGGCCCTGGTCTTCGGTGACGTACGACTCGCCGAGCTCCTGCGGGCGGAGGCCCGCCTGAAGGAAGTGCTCGTCATCCAGGACCGTGTACGCGACTCCCGCTTCGGCTAGGAGGGACGGTAAGTGCGGCTCCCACACCCGCTCCGTGAGCCACGCGCCCAACGGCCGTTGTCCGAAGATCGCGTGAACCCGATCGGAAAGCGCCCGAATCTGCGCGACACCGTCGCGCCGAGGCACGCCGACCAGGACCGGCTCGTAATAGCCCCCCGAAAGAAGCTCGATCTGACCCCGGCGAACCAGGTCCGATAGGTCGCCGATAACGTCCGGGCGGTTGGCTTCAAGCCAGTCGAGGAGCGGTCCCGAGAAGTGAAGAGTGGCCTTTACTTCGGGGTGCCGATAAAGGGTGGCCACAAGCGGGGCGTACGCCCGCTCGGTCACATCCTGGAAGACTGACGGGAAATTCCCGGCCGGCTGGTGCTGGTGAAACACCAGCGCCAATCGCAGGCGATCGGCCACTCAAAACGCATTTTACCAAAAATGGTGTCCCGTACGGATTTCG
>JALYST010000158.1 GCA_030854665.1 Actinomycetota bacterium | reverse complement strand
AGAAGCTTCGTCAAGGAGGCGCGCCGACGCGTCGACCCGAAGCGTGCCCGCATCCGCGAGATCATCGACAGGCTCGCCGCCGCGCATCCGGACGCGACGATCGCCCTCAAGACACGCTCGCCCCTGGAGCTTCTCGTTGCGGTGATGCTCTCGGCGCAAACGACCGACGTCAATGTCAATCGCGTCACCGAGAAGCTGTTCGTCAAGTACCGCAAGCCCGAGGACTACCTCGCGGTTCCGCCCGACGAGCTCGAGCGCGATATTTTCGCGACGGGGTTCTTTCGTCAGAAGGCGAAGTCGTTGCGCGGCACGATGGCTCTGCTGGTGACCGAGTTCGATGGAAAGGTTCCCAGGCGCCTCGAGGAGCTCGTCCGCCTGCCCGGGGTAGCACGCAAGACGGCGAACGTCGTGGCGGCCGAGCTCGGCGAGCCGCAAGGGGTGGTGGTCGACACGCACGTGCGCCGGCTGTCGCAACGTCTTGGCCTGACGAAGCAGGAGGACCCGGTGAAGATCGAGCGTGACCTGATGAAAATCGTGCCCCGCGACGACTGGGGCCGCTTCCCGCACCTTCTGATCTGGCATGGCCGCCGCGTCTGCCTCGCGCGCCTCCCGCGCTGCGAAGAGTGTGTGCTCAGCGACATCTGCCCGTCGTCGCGTGTCTGAGCTCGAACGTCAGCTCCGGGGTGTGAGCGCCACCAGCAGCCCGCCATCGTCGTCGTAGGCGGGGAAGAAGTCGGCCGTCACCGCTTTCTGCTGGCCGGCGCGGGTGCGGAGCTCGATCTTCTCGCCGAGTCGCCGCACGCCCCACTCGAGAGCGAGCGCCGCGGGGTTGTGCTCGGCCTCGAATCCGCTCAGCCCGAACCGCTGAACTAGGTCCGCCCCGAGCAGTTCCTGCTCCTTGTAGCCCGAGAGCTCGAAAACCCCGCGCCCGCTGGCGAGGATCCGCCCATCCTTGTCGCAGACCACGAACGCGGTGTTGGGCGCCGGGTAGTAGTCGTCCATCAACTCGAAGAGAAAGCCGAAGCCGCACCGATCGCACGCGACAGGCACGTTGTCGATCTCCTGAAGCCGGTCGTGGTCGATGGAGCGCTGCTTGCAGTTGGGGCAGATGAAGTACGGCACCCGGTCAAGGTAGCTGCGTCAAAGCCATTTGCGCCTGCGGAAAAACACGAGCTGGACGAGCGTGATGAGCACAATCAATCCCCAGGAAAAGGCGTAGCCCAACCGCCAGTGCAGCTCCGGCATGTGGTCGAAGTTCTGGCCGTAGACACCGACGATGAAAGTGGGGAAGAGCAGCAGGGAGGCCATCGCGGCCAGACGCTTGGTGACCTCGTTCTGGTCGGTCGCGATCTGGGTGGCGTGGTAGTCGCGGACACCTGCTAGGAGGTCTCGCGCGAACTCCAGCGACTCCGTCGCGCGCGTGAGTTTGTCGAGAACTCCGGCGAACGCATGCTCGACTTCATCGGGGAAGACCTCCCGGCGGAGCATGCCAGCCTCGATGTCTACGCGCCCGTCTACGACGCTTCGTACTGCATCTCGTGTTGGGGCGAGCGTGCGCCGGATGTGCAGCAGGTCGTGGCGGATGACGGAGATCCGGTTCTGCAAGCGTTCGCGGCTCCAGTCTTCGATGTGTTCTTCGAGCTCGTCGATCTCCTCGTCCATGTCGTCCGCAAGGTCGATGTAGCCCTCCGCCACTTCGTCGAAGAGGTGGTAGGCGACCATCCCGGGCGACACGTGTTCTCGCGACGAGCAGACCTCTTGTACGTTCAAGGGATCAAATGGAAGGCCACCGCCAGGAGGCGTCTTTCGGACCGTGACCACTTCTTCACGCGAGACGAGGAGGTCGACCTCCTGATAGGACAACCGGCCGCGTTCCGCGTCGAGGACGGCAAGCAGCAGCACGCCGAACACGTACGCGCCTTGTCCTCGGAGCATGGGCCGAGTCCTGCCGTCCGTATCCGTCGGGCGGCTCAGGGCTTCGAGTACCGACTGTTCGAGCTCGCGCGGGAAGGCTTGCCGCACTTCCTCTTCGGTCGGATCGATCAGGTCGATCCACTTGGCCATCGGCGGAGGCTAGCTGCGGTGTCGGCTGATGCTAGACGCGCGGCGCAGCTTCGGCGGTCATCAGGTGCCCTTGGAGCGCGGCGAGGTACCGCTCTGCGTCGAGAGCGCCCATGCAGCCGGAACCAGCTGCGGTGACCGCCTGCCGGTACACGTGGTCCTGCACGTCCCCGACGGCGAAGACTCCTGCCACGTTCGTCTCCGTCGAGTGCGGCTTCGCGATCAGGTAACCGGCCTCGTCGTGCTCGAGCTGGTCGAGGAAGAGCGTCGTGTTCGGATCGTGGCCGATCGCCGCGAACACGCCGTCCGCGTCGAGCTCCCACGTCTCGTCGGTGTGGACGTCGCGCAAGCGGACTCCCCTGACGCGCTCGTCTCCGAGCACCTCGTCGACCACGGCGTTGGTGATCCACTCGATCTTCTCGTTCGCCTGGGCGCGGTCGATCATGATCTGCGACGCGCGGAACTCGTCGCGCCGGTGCACGATCGTCACCTTCGCCGCGAAACGGGCCAGGAAGTTCGCTTCCTCCATCGCCGAGTCGCCGCCGCCGACGACCACGACGTGCTTGTCGGGGAAAAACGCGGCGTCGCAGGTCGCGCAGTACGAAACGCCGCGGCCCTGGAGTCGCCGCTCCGAATCCAGGCCGAGCTGGCGGGCGGTGGCACCGGTCGCCACGATCACGGTCTCGGCGCGGTACTCGTCGTTCCCGACCCAGACGCGGTGGGGGCGCTCGGAAAAGTCGACCCTGGTCACGTCGTCGGTGATGAAGTCGGTCCCGAAGCGCTCGGCCTGTCGCCGGAACTCCGCCATCATCTCCGGGCCGAGGACTCCGTCGGCGTACCCGGGGTAGTTCTCCACATCGCTCGTGATCATCAGTTGGCCGCCCCAGTTGAAGCCCTCGATCACGAGCGGGTTCAGGTTCGCGCGGGCAGCGTAGAGGGCGGCGGTGTACCCGGCCGGGCCGCCTCCGATGATGATCACCTCGCGAACGTCGTTGTCAGTCATGGTCCTCCAATAGTTCCCTGTTTCTCTGTATTAAACGATCTCGGTCGGCTGAACCTTCCTGGGGTGAGCGGTCGCAGCACGCCGCCGATGCATAGAATCCGCGCGCGCATGGTACGTAGGGGCGGGCGATGGCTGGAACAGTGACATGGTCGCTCTTGCGGGAGCTGGCCGGATTCCGTGCGGAGAAGGGCTGCGCGATCAGCCTGTGCCTCAACCTCGACCCGTCCGAGGTCCCGACTGCCGGTGAAGCCCAGACTCGGATGAACTCCATGCTCCATGCCGCCGACAAGACGGACAGAACCGATCTGACCCACGAGCAACGTGCCGCCCTGAAAGCCGACTTCGAGCGGATCGCGACCTGGTTCGACGATGACTTCGAGCGAGATCGGTCGCAAGGGCTCGCGGTCTTCTCCGCAAGACTCGACAACTACTGGCGGACCCTCCCGCTGCCGGAGCCCGTCCGCGACAGCGCGAAAGTCGGCCGCGACTTCTACCTCTCACCGCTCGTCCCGCTCGTGAGCCGGGGGGACGGGACGATCGTCGCGGTCGTCGGGCGCGAGCAGGGACAGCTGTACCGCCTCCGCGCGGGCCGGCTCGAGGAGATCGCCGAGCACTACGACGAACAACCCGGGCAGCACGATCAGGGCGGGTGGTCGCAAGGCCGCTACCAACGGCACATCGAGAAGCTCGTCCAGGAGCACCTCAAAGGAGTTGCGGAGGAACTCGATCGCAGCAAGCGCCAATTCCAGTCGCCGAAGATCGTGCTCGTCTGCTCGGAAGAGATGCGGTCGGAGTTCACCGACGCGCTCTCAGCCGAGGTGCGCGCATCCCTGGTGGGCTGGACACCGGCACAGGCGCGGGCGGGCCCGGCCGAGATCCTCGAGGCCGTGACCCCGGTCCTCGAGGAGGCGGAGTCGAAGGACGAGGCCGAGGTAATCGAGCGCTGGCGTGAAGGAGCCGGTCGCCATGCCCGAGCCGCTTCAGGTTGGGAGCAGACCCTCGAAGCGTCGTCGGATGCGCGCGTCGAGGTGCTGCTCTTCCAGGAAGGGGCCGACCGGCCGGCCTATCGTTGTTCGGCGTGCGGGCGCGCTGCGGTATCGGAGGGAAGCTGCCCGCTCGACGGAACCCGACTCGAGCCGACCGACTCAGGCCTCGACCTCGCCGTTCATCAGACGCTTGCCCACGGCGGCGCGGTGTGGGCGATTCGCCACCACCAGGACTTGGCGACCGCCGAGGGAATCGGCGCGCTGCTGCGCTTCTAGGCCGCGTCGGCCGCGACGCCGGGCAGCTCGAGCACGGTGTCGCCCTCGAGCTCTTCCTGTTCCTCCACCGCACGCTCGAGCTTCGTCCCGAACTTGTCGAGACGCTTGCCGGCCTCGTGGTACTTCGACTGCGCATGGCCGAGATGCGTGCCGACCTTGTCGAAGTCGTCGGCAAACCGGTCGAAGTCGCGGCGGAGATCCGCCACGTACGCCATCACCTCGTGCGCGTGCTCCTCAATCTGCATGCCGCGCAAGCCGAGTGCGATCACCTGCAGGTACGCCGTGAACGTGGTCGGCGAGACAGGGAAGACCCGGCGCTCGTGCGCGTACGAGAGGAGCGCTCCGGTCTTGCCGCACGCGAGCTCGTAGTACACCCCCTCGACGGGGATGTACATGAAGGCGAAGTCATAGGTGCCCTCGTCGGGGCGAATGTACTTGCCTGCGATCGCATCGATGTGCTGCTTCACGTCCCGGCCGAACTGGCGCTCCGCGAGCTGCCGCTCGTCATCCGTCACGGCATCGGAAAGGCGGATGTAGTTGTCGAGCGGGAACTTCGAGTCGACCGGAATGACCCGGTCCGCGCGGACGATGGCGTCCACCCGCTCCCCGGAGTCGAACGTGTATTGCATCTCGTACGCCGAAGGCGGCAAGCGGTCGCGCAGCAGGTTCTCGAGCAGGAGCTCGCCGAAGCCGCCACGCGCCTTGGGCGGGCGGAGGGCCTGTTCTAGCCGCGCGAGGTCCTTCGCGCGGTCGAGCATCTGCGTCGTCGCCTCGTCCACCTTGCCGAGGCGCTCGTGGATCTTGTTCGCGGTCTGGGACGCGTTTTCGAGCCGGCGGTCGACTTTCGTGTCCAGCTCGCCGAGGCGGCGGTCCATGGTCTCGGTGACGCCCACCAGCCGACGATCGACCTCGGCGTTCCGCTCGGAAAGCTGCGAGCTCCAGTCCGTTCGCAGATCGGCCAGGGCGCGCGCCAGCCAGGCGAGAGCGGCGGCCAGCCCCACGCCGAGCAGGAGGATGAGGATCACGTCAGTCACGAGCCGACGGACGATAGATGGAGGATCGGACGGAACGGCTGGGACGGCCGGGAGGCCGCCCCAGCCCCAAGCTCTTAGGTGTTATCGCGCTCCGCGTGGGCCTGTGCGGCCTGGTTGCGCTGTTCCTGTGCCATCTCCTCGTGCTGGCTGGCGCGCTCTTCCGCCGCGCCTTCTCGTTCCTGCGCAGCCCCCTCACGCCGCATCGAGGCATCACCCATCAGATCCCCGGCGGCCTTCTTGCTCCGGCCGAGCAGCTTGTCGAGAAGTCCCATCTAGACCCTCCAACTCTCTGGTTGAGAACACGCTTCGAGCTCTCAGTATCCGTTAAAGCCGACGGGTCCACAAAAAACGCCAAAGCCGGCGAACCCGAGGGTTCATCGGCTTTGGCACGGCGAGCATAGGCCGCCAGAACAGGCGCAGTCAAGAGCCGTCCTCCGCGAAAAAACGCGCACGTTGCGAACTTCCGTGACAGGCCGTTCGGGGATGGGTACCCTTGCCCGCGCTGTGGCCAAGAAAGTACGCACACCGCCGCCTCCGAGGCGGGTCCAGACGCCCCAGCGGCGCGAGACCCGTCGCTCCGGGGGCCCCCAGCGATCGCCGTGGTTCTATGCCGTCGGCGGGGCGCTTGTCGCCGCGGTGATCGCGGCCGCGGTCGTGGGCATCGTCGTCGTGCGTGGCGACGGAGGTGGCACCACGACCAAGACGACGGGACCGAACTACAACGCGTTGCCCGGAATTCGGAAGACGAAGGCGCCCTGGCCGCCCGAGTACCGCTACCTCGCCGACCGCCTTGTCCCGCTCGACCTGACGACGCTTGGCGGCCACAACGACCTCGTGCTCCACTTCCACACGCACATCGATATCTTCGTGAACGGCAAGAAGGTGAAGATCCAGGCCCTCGTCGGGATCAACCCCGGCGCGGGCTACCTCACCGAGCTGCACACCCACGACGATCGCGGTGTGATCCACATCGAGGCGCAGAAGTCACGCGACTTCACGGTCGGCCAGTTCTTCGCGGAGTGGGCGGTCTATCTCGACGCGCACTCGATCGGCGGCTACTCCGGGATGACGTGGTATCTCAACGGCAAGCAGCAGACCGGCAATCCTGAGACGCTCGTTTTCAAGCCGCACCAGGAAATCGCGTTCGTTGTGGGCAAAGCCCCGGCCCAGATTCCGTCGAGCTACAAGTTCTCGCCGGGCGAATAACCCGGAGAGCGCGGCTATTCTGGGCTCGCCGGGGTGGCGAAACTGGTGATACGCGCCCGACTTAAAATCGGGTGTCCCCTTTGCGGGGCGTGAGGGTTCGAGTCCCTCCCCCGGCATACCGGCGCGAAATCCGGCCGGCTGCGCCGGCCATGATGATTTCGCGCCGTTTTGCCTTTCGATCCGATGCTCTTCCAGCAGCGTCGGGCAAAGCCCGCCGCTGCGCGAGGATGGCGCATGGATGTCCATGAGATGCGGGCTTCGGGTCTCGACAATCTGACTCTCGTGACGCAGCTTCTGCAGCGCGCTCGCTTGGCGGATGCGGAGGCGGGGTTATGGGAAGCTGCTGATCTGCAGTGGTGGTGGCGTACGCCTCGGAGCTCGGACGCGATCGACCAGATCTTCTGGATTGATGACGAGGGGCCCGTTGCGAGCGTCGTCCTGACGGACTGGGGTCGAGCATGGGGATGCGATCCCATCGTCGTTCCCGGTAGCTCGACCGTTCCGCTTCCCACCGTCTGGGCGCGCGCCGTCGAAGCCATCGACGCTTTGGGGCTCGAAGGGGTCGAAGTGCTCGCCCGTGACGACGACCTCGAGCTGCGGAGCTTGCTGGCAGGCGCCGGCTTCATAGCCGACGACCACCGATCGGGGATCACCTGGATGAATGCCGAGGACCGCCCCGACGCGGCCGCCTTGCCGGAAGGATTCGTCCTTCTGGACCGCTCTCAGGAGACGTCCAGGCCGCACCCCATGCGGCGACGAAGCGGCGAAGAGGTCGGGACCCGCCTCCTGCAGTGCTCGCTCTACGATCCAGCACTCGACCTCGCCGTCGAGACCGCTGACGGCCAGGTCGCCGGTTACGCGCTCTTCTGGTTCGACCCCGTGACCAAGGTCGGGATGGTGGAGCCGATGAGAGTCGAGGATGCGTACCAGCGGCGCGGTCTGGCCCGTGCGATGCTCACTACGGGACTCGATCGACTGGCGAGGCGAGGGGCACAACGCCTCAAGGTCGGCTATGCCACCGATACGGCACGCAGGCTCTACGTCGGCGCCGGCTTCCGGGTGACTTCTACGAGCAAGTCATACAGTTGGAGGAGATGACCGAGCTCGAAGAGCTTTCAGCCGAGGAGCTGCCGCTCGAGTGGGATACGCCGCTTTTTCGCACTGCGATGACGCAGTTCGAGCAGGCGATTCCCTACGCAGAGGTGAACGAGTCGATCGCGGAGCGGCTTCGCTATCCCGAGCGTGCCGTGATGGTGACGGTTCCGATTCGGCGCGACGAGGGGCATGTCGACGTCTTTCCGGCGTACCGCGTACAGCACTCGAGCGTGCTCGGTCCGACGAAAGGCGGAATTCGCTACGACCCGCACGTCACGCTCGGTGAGTGCACCGCTCTCGCCGTGTGGATGACCTGGAAGTGCGCGCTCTTACGTCTGCCCTACGGCGGGGCGAAGGGAGGTGTGCGCTGCAATCCGCGTGAACTCTCGCAGCGCGAGCTGGAGCGGCTGACCAGGCGCTATACGAGCGAGTTGCGCGGTGTGATCGGGCCGCAGGAAGACATCCCGGCTCCTGATATGGCCACGAACGAGCAGACCATGGCGTGGATCATGGACACGTACTCGATGCAGGTCGGCTACGCGGTGCCGGAGATCGTCACCGGCAAGCCAATCTCGCTCGGCGGCTCGCTCTTCCGGAGCGAGGCGACCGGAGCAGGCGTCGTGATGGTGATCGAACGGGCCTGCCAGCGGCTGGGCTGGGACCTCGCAGAGCAGAGCTGCGTCGTGCAGGGCTTCGGGAACGTCGGTGGGATCGCGGCGCAGGAGCTCGTCTCGAAAGGCGCGACTGTGCTTGCCGTGTCCGACGTGTCCGGTGGGATCCACTCGCCGTCGGGACTCGATCTCGACGCCGTCCGCGCGTGGGTGGCCGGGCACGGAACGCTCGCCGGATATCCGGACGTCCGACACGTCTCCAACTCCGAACTGCTGGAGCTGCCGTGCGACATCCTGGTCCTCGCCGCCCTGGAGGAGCAGCTCACCGCGGAGAACGCTCCGCGGATCGACACGAAGCTCCTCGCGGAGGGCGCCAACGGCCCCACGACGATCGAAGCGGACGCGATTCTCATGGAGCGCGGCATTCTTGTCTTGCCCGACATCCTGGCCAACGCGGGTGGCGTCACAGTCTCGTACTTCGAGTGGGTACAGGATCTCGGGCGGCTCTTCTGGACGCGGGACGAAATCCGTGCGCGGCTCGCGGAGAAGCTCGCCGATGCGTTCGACCGCGTCTGGAACCTCTCGGAAGAAAAGAGCATCTCATTGCGGCAAGCCGCGCTCGTTGCCGGGATCAACGAAGTCGCTGCTGCGCTCAAAGCGCGCGGAATCTACCCGTGAACGTCGCTCGCCTTCGGCTCCCTCCCGTGAGGGAAACCATGTTTCCCTCACGAGCTCCCTTCTTTAGGGATCGCCTCGGCCCCCGCGCCGCTGAGATCGCAGCGTGGGCCGAGGAGAGGGAGCGGGGAAACCTCCCGGTTTCCCCCTTCGCCCCTTCCACCGTTCATCGGCCAAAGAGCGGCCGATGAACCAACATGTGCGCGACGCGATGGTCCCGGAGCCGGGAGCGCTCGACGTCACGTCGAGCGCCCAGGAAGCGGGAGTGCGACTCTTGGATCCCGCGGTGCGTGCCGTGCTCGTGTGCGACGACGGCATGCTCGTCGGCGTGATCACACGCAAGACGCTCGTCTCGCAGGTCGTTGCGCCGGGTCTGGATCCGCGCAGCACGAAGCTGAAGGAGATCGCCGAGCCGCCGCGCTTCACGCTCGACGCGTCGATGAACCTCGACGAGGCTTTCCGCGCCCTGGAGGAGCAGGACTTCGAACGCGTGCCCGTGGTCGAAGACGGCAGGCTCGTCGGAATTCTGTCGCGGACCGTTTTGCAGCGTCGGCTCGCAGAGGACGAGCCGCCGCCCGCAGCAGAAAACACTCTAGGAGGTCAGCAGCAAGTGTAGGCGCCCGGCGGCGCGGCGCCCTCTTCCTCTTCCGGTAGCTCGGCCGCGGCAAGTGCGGCGCCGTCGAGGATGTCGCGCTCGCTGATCGCCAGGCGTTCCAGACCGAAGTAAGCGAGCACCTCGCGAGCTATGACCGCGCCACCCACGATCACCGGGGCTCGGTCGGGATCGAGCGGGCGCATCCGGCGTCGCTCCTCGAGCGGCACAGATGCAAGACGGCGAAGCTGCTCGTCGAGCCCCTTCGCGGTGAGCTCGGATCCGTGCACGCGATCGCGGTCGTAGTCCTCCAGGCCGAGGGCGAGAGCGCCGAGGCTTGTGATCGTCCCCGCGACGCCGATCGCAGAGCTGGTGTCGCGTCGGATCTCGCCCGGGATCCGCTCCGCGAGTAGGGCCCGCACCGCGGCTCCTGCGTCGTCCAGCTCGTTCTGCTGCGGCGGGTCGGAGCGCAGGAACCTCTCCGTGATGCGGACGGAGCCGATGTCGAGACTGTCGTGCCAGCCGACGCCGTCGGGACCGCCCGCAACGAGCTCGGTGGAGCCGCCGCCGATGTCAACGATCACCGTCCCGTGCCCGAGCTTCCGCTCCGCCGTGACGCCGCGAAACATGAGCATGGCTTCGTCGTGTCCGGAGAGCAGGCGCGTCGTGAAGCCGTAGCTCCACTCGACCTCGCCGAGGAACGCCTCGCCGTTCTCCGCGTCCCGAACCGCGCTCGTCGCGATCGCCAGTGTTCGCTCGGCCCCGAGCGCATCCGCGGTGCGGCGAAAGTCGCTGAGCACGTTTCGCACGCGCGTAATCGCGACGGGCAGGAGTCGCCTGCGCTCGTCGACACCCTCGCCGAGGCGCGTGATGCGCGTCTCCCTTGCGACGTCGGAGATGCGCCCATCCTCGACGTCCGCGACGAGTAGACGCGTGGAGTTGGTGCCGACATCGACTGCTGCAACACGGCTCATGGGCCGCGACTGTATCCGTCGGCCTCTGGATAGAGTCCCGCCGGTGGGCCGCGTCCGCCGCCTCCTTCTCAGCCTCGATCCTCTGGTCCAGATCGGACTGCTGATCGCGCTGGCGGAGGCCTATCGGCTGCTGCGCCGGCTCATTCCCACGGACTGGCCGCAGGCGCTCGCGAACGCACAGCATGTGGAACGGCTCGAGCAGGTGGCTCACTTCGCCTGGGAGCAGGGGATCCAGGACTGGTTCATTCAGTTCCCCGAGCTCGTGAAGGGGATGAACTGGTTCTACCTGTCGAGTCATTTCGTGGTGACGGGCGCGTTCTTCGTGTGGCTCTACTGGCGGGACCGCGAGGGTTTCTCGATCTTCCGGGACGGCTTCTTGCTGGCCACGGCGATCGCGCTCGTGATCCACTGGCGCTATCCGACTGCGCCGCCGAGGCTCGCAGGGACCGGGATCAAGGACACGATCGACCTGTACTCCGGCGTCAACATCGGCAAGCCGCACCACGAGCGCTTCTCGAACCCCGTCGCCGCGGTGCCGAGCCTGCACGCGGGCTGGGCGCTCGCCCTCGGTTTCGGTGTCGAGCTTTACGCGCGCAACGTCTTCCTGCGGGCGCTCGGCTTCCTCTATCCCGCCGCGGTGATGCTGACGATTGTCGTCACCGGGAACCACTACGTCTTCGACGCCGCTGTCGGAGCGCTCGTGATGGCGGTCGGCTTCGCTGCCACGGTGCCGTTCCGCGTTGGCGAGCGCGAGCCGGCGTACGCGCGCTCCCGATAAGCGGCCGCGGGGCTGGCCGCGAGCTAGCGGTTTCAAGCCGGCGGCTTTGACGCCGGGCGAGCTATAATCCGCTTAAGCGACGCGGGGTGGAGCAGTCAGGTAGCTCGCCGGGCTCATAACCCGGAGGTCGCAGGTTCAAATCCTGCCCCCGCTACTAGAAGGCCTCGGAAACGGGGCCTTCTTTCTTTGGACGACGAGGCGTTACGGTGCGACTCGTGGAACCGGAGAAGGCACAGTTGCTCGTCTACGATGGCGACTGCTCGTTCTGTAGTTCCAGCGCCCGTTGGATCACCGCACGCTGGCAGGGGCCGCAGCAAGCAGTCGCCTGGCAACACCTGAGCGCCGACCAACTGAAACGCCTCGGTTTGACTCTCGATGATGTGCGCCGCTCCGCGTGGTGGGTCGACCGCGACGGGCGCCGTTCGGGCGGTCACATAGCCATCGCTCGCGCGCTCCGCGCTGCGCACGGTTGGCCTGCGGTCGTCGGCCACGTCTTGCTCATCCCTCCGTTTAGCTGGCTTGCGGCCGCCGCCTACCCGCTGATCGCCCGCTGGCGCCACCGCCTACCCGGTGGCACGCCCGCGTGCCGAATGTGATTGATCTTCAGGAGACATTTGGCTGCGCATCGGGGGCGCCAACCTATCTACGCGCCCTCATGCGGGACCAACTCGCAGGTAGGCGTCCGACCCGTCGAGCCAGTCCTGTCGCGGCGGGCAGAAGATGTCGACGTCAAGCGTCGTCTCCAGCGCCTCTGCTTTGTGCGGCAGATGCGAAGGAATATGGAGAACCTCGCCGGCGGCGACGTCTACGACCTCCGACTCGTCGTCTCCGAGAGAGAAGCGGAGTCGGCCCTCGAGGATGTAGGTCAGCTGCTCGTTCTCGTGTGAGTGCTTCGGGACGACACAACCCTTCTCGAGGTAGACATGCGCCAGCATCAGCCGCTCCGTGGAGATGAGGCGCCGTTCGAGGTCCGGCTTGAGCTGCTCTCTCGGCATGTCCTCCCAGCGGTACAGGGTCGCCTTGGTACTGTTCACGCCTCTCTCCTCTCGTTTGCTGTAGGGCCGATGCCCGCTCTTCTATATTGGGTCACATGGCAGTAGCGCGCGAGACGTCTCGCTGGGATCGGCTCTTTGCGGAGCGCACGCGTGGGGACGTCGGTGAGGGGATCGCCGGTGTCCTCGCGTTCCTGGGCCGGCTGGACTTGATCTCGTTTGCCGGTGGTTTCCCAGACCCGCTCACGTTCCCGCGTGGGCGCGCCTCTGCGTTGCTCGAGGAGTTCGCTGCCGCGGGCGAGTCGGCCGCTTTCCAGTACGCGCCCACGCGAGGGCTGGCCGGTCCGCTCGACGCGATCGCAAGCAGGCTTCACACGCTCCAGGGCCGCCGCCCGGCAGACGACGAGCTGGTGATCACGAGCGGCGCAATCGAAGCGCTCGAGCTTGTCGGCAAGTCGTTCCTCGACCGCGGCGACCTGGTGGTGGTCGAGGGCCCGACCTACCTGGGGGCGATCATGGCATTCCGCAGCTTCGAAGCTGAGGTCGTCGCCATCCCGATGGACGAGCAGGGACTGCAGGTCGACGAGCTGGAACTGCGCCTGAGTGACGGGCTGCGCCCAAAGCTTCTCTACACGATCCCCGACCACCAGAATCCTGCGGGAGTCAGCCTCTCGCGCGAGCGACGTGAGCTGCTGGTCGAGCTCGCGCGTCGTCACGGTTTCCTGATCGTCGAGGACGTCGCCTACCGTGAGCTCGGCTTCGACGACGAGGCTGAGCAGAGTCTTTGGAGCCTTGCCCCCGACGTGGTCTTGCAGGCTGGCACGACGTCGAAGACCTTGTTCCCCGGTGTGCGGCTCGGCTGGGCGGTCGGCCCGGCCGAGGTGTCGGCCCAGCTCGTTTCGGCGAAGCAGAACACCGACCAGTGCGCCGGCGCCCTCGGACAGCGGCTCTTCGAGGAGTACGTCCGTCGCGGCTGGATCGACGAGCAGCTCGCGCAGTCCCGATTGCTGTACCGGCGCAAGTGCGAGCGGATGCTGTCGGCACTCGAGCGTTGCATGCCGGTGGGCACGCGCTGGACAACTCCGAAGGGCGGCTTCTTCTCGTGGTTGACGTTGCCGCAGGGCGGGGACGCCGGCGAGCTGACGACTCGTGCTATCGAGCGTGGCGTCGCCATCGTCCCAGGTTCGCTGTTCTTCTCGGACGGCCGCGGCGGCGACAACGTGCGGCTGTCTTTCAGTCTCGTCGACGAAGCAGAGATCGACGAGGGCATCGAGCGGCTCGCCTCGCTCGTGAAGCCTTAAGGGCAAAACAGCTGGAACAGCGACCATGCTGACGATCACTTACGCGGTCGTGATCGTCGGGGTGCTCTTCACGCTATTCCACCGTCGCCGTCGCTTCCAGGATCCAGGCTCACAGTGGCTCCGAAACTACTGCATCGTCCTCGCTGCGAGTCATGAGAGGGTAGTGGGCATGTCCCTCGCCCTAGACACCGGGGTCAAGTCGACCAACGTCAGGGACTTCCTCGCCCTAGCGGACGGGGCGATCGTCGGCTCGGATCTCAAGGTCGACGGCGGCACCTGGAATCCGGTCGACCCTGACCGAGCGAGCCGCTTCATGGCCGAGGTCCGCGCCGCGAGAGTGACGTAGATCGGCTACTGCGGACCGCGTACCATGGCCCGCAGTGCACGATTCGTCGTCAACTGTCACGCCTGACGCGCGCAAGCGCGAGGATCAGCTCGAGCAACATCGCGCCGAGTTGCGCGCCTATTGCTACCGGATGCTCGGCTCGCCGTTCGAGGCCGAGGACGCCGTGCAGGAGACGTTCATCAGAGCGTGGCGCGGGTTCGAGCGCTTCGAGGGTCGAGCGGCTCTGCGGTCGTGGCTCTACCGCATCGCGACGAACGTCTCGCTGGACATGCTCGATGGGAGGGAGCGCCGCGCCCGGCCGATGGACCTGGGTCCCGCGCGCGAGCCCGTCGAGTCCAACCTCAATACGCTGCCGGAGGTGACCTGGATCGAGCCGATCCCCGAGGATGGTCTCGCGCTCTCGGCGGCAGCAGACCCGGCCGACGTGGCTGTCTCACGCGAGACGATCCGCCTCGCGTTCGTCGCCGCTCTGCAGCACCTGCCGCCCAGGCAGCGCGCAGTGCTGATCCTGTGCGAGGTTCTGCGCTGGAAGGCGACCGAGGTGGCCGAGCTCCTCGACACGAGCGTGGCCTCCGTCAACAGCGCGCTCCAGCGAGCCCGCGCGACGCTCGACGCGACCGGTCTCAGCGCGTTGGACACTCCGCCTTCTGTCGACCAGGCGGACGCCGAGCTCCTGGCGCGCTATGTCCAGGCTTTCGAGCAATACGACATGGAGGCGCTCACATCGCTGATCCAGGAGGACGCGACGCAGTCGATGCCACCGTTCGACCTGTGGTTGAAAGGCCGTGAAGACATCCTGCGCTGGTGGGTCGGCCCGGGCGCAGCCTGCCGTGGCTCGCGGGTGATCCCGACCGTGGCGGCGAACGGGTCGCCCGCCTTCGGGCAGTACAAGCCGAGCGATTCGGGAAGCGGTTACGACCCATGGGCCCTGCAGGTGCTCGAGATCTCCGCTGGCCGAATTGTCGAGTTCACGTTCTTCCTCGACACCGAGCGGGTGTTCCCGCTCTTCGGCCTGTCGATGCGGCTCGAGTCCTAGTCCGGCAACACGTCGCTCAAGCCCATGAAGGCGAGTAGATCCAGGAGGTCGGTCGACGCACTACGCAGGCGCACCTGGCAACCGCGCCGCCCTGCGGCAAGTTGGAGGCGTGCGAGGGCATCGGCTGTCACGGCGTCCGGCTCGACTCCGCGCACATCGCAGACGGCAACGTCCGCGCCGCGCAGCTCGAGCAGCGAACAGACGCGCTCACAGAGCCCGGGTAGGTCGGTGCGCTCGATTGGGCCGCGGATTGCAAACGCGACCGTCTGCGGCGCTGAGGCAGCCATCCTGGGAGAGACCCGCCGAACCGTGAAAACTCATCGGTCTCGCCACCGATGAGTTCTCTGCTGCGACGCGGTCTAACTCAGCAGACTACGACCCGCGCACCGAAAGGAAAGCCGACATGACCTTGGATAGCCGCACTCGCTGGCTCGCGCTCTACGTCCTCTGCCTAGGGGACCTCATGATCGTTCTCGACTCGACGATCGTGAATGTCGCGCTGCCGTCTATCAGGGAAGACCTCGGCTTCTCTCAGACGTCGCTTGCGTGGGTCGTGAATGCGTACCTCCTCACGTTCGGCGGCTTTCTCCTGCTCAGCGGCCGGCTCGGCGACCTCTTCGGCCACCGCCGCCTGTTTCTGATCGGCATCTCGCTCTTCACCGTTGCCTCGGTCGCGTGCGGCGTGTCCACGACATCAGGGCTGCTGGTCGCCGCGCGGGCGGTCCAGGGGTTCGGCGGCGCGGTCGTCTCGGCGGTGGCGTTGTCGCTGATGATGAACCTCTTCACCGAGCAGGCCGACCGTGCGAAGGCGATGGGCATCTTCGGCTTCGTGATCTCGGGCGGGGGCAGTCTCGGCGTGCTCCTCGGCGGCGTCCTCACGGACACGCTCAACTGGCACTGGATCTTCCTTGTCAACGTGCCGATCGGCATCGCGGTCATCCTCCTCACGCTAAGGCTCCTCCCGGCCGCGCATGGCGTGGCCGCCGGTGGACGGCTGGACGTGGCGGGAGCGGTCACGGTGACGGCGTCCCTGATGTTGGCCGTCTACGCGATCGTGAACGGCAACGACACCGGCTGGACGAGCGGGCAGACGCTTGGGCTCCTCGGAGGTGCCGTCGTCCTGCTGGCGCTCTTCATCGGCATCGAGGCACGGGTTCGCTCACCACTCATTCCACTCGCCCTCTTCAAGCTTCGCAACATCGTGGTCGCCAATGCCGTCGGGATTCTCTGGGCGGCTGCCATGTTCGCCTGGTTCTTCGTTTCGGCGCTGTATCTGCAGCTGGTGCTCGGCTATAGCCCGCTCAAGGTCGGTCTCGCCTTCTTGCCGGCAAACCTGATCATGGGCGCCTTCTCGATCGGACTCTCCGCCAAGCTCGTCATGCGGTTCGGATTCAGGATTCCTCTGGCCACGGGTCTACTGGCGGCCGCGGTCGGGCTCGTGCTCTTCGCCCGAGCTCCTGTCGACGGCAGCTTTGTCACGGACGTTCTGCCGAGCATGATCTTGCTCGGTGTCGGAGCGGGCATGGCGTTCAACCCGGTGTTGCTTGCTGCGATGAGCGACGTCGATCCAAGCGAATCGGGCCTTGCCTCGGGCGTCGTCAACACGGCTTTCATGATGGGCGGCGCGCTCGGCCTCGCGGTCCTTGTCAGCCTTGCGTCCTCCCGCACGGACAGCCTTCGCGCCTCGGGCCAGGGCCCGCTCGCCTCGCTCAACGGCGGGTACCACGCCGCGTTCCTCGTCGGGGCCCTGTTCGCTGCTTCGGCTGCGCTGGTCGGCGCAGTGCTTCTTCGGACCCGACAGCAGGCGCCGTCTGCCGTGCCCGCCGACGCTGCTGCCTCGTAGAAGAGGCCGCCGGAGGCCACGGTTGACACCGCTTCTCCTTCGACCTACAAGGAGCGGGGAGCCGCAATCGATCGAGGGGGTCGAAGTGGAGCCGGGGGAAGGAACCAAGCCCGCTTTGCGCGTTGCTGAAAAACGGGATTACGTGGAGTTCTGGCCGGCCGGGGTCGCCACCAGCGGGTGGTTTCTCTGCGCCGCCTGCGGCAACACGGTGATCGTTCGCCAGGTGCTGCCGCGCTGCCTGCTCTGCGGCGAGCGCCTGTGGGAACGAGCGCAGGCCAGGGGGACGTCAGCTTCGACAGCCGTCTGAGAGCGGCCACGCGCTCGCGGCGGCCCAAGGCCTGAGGTTTCGCGGCCGCTAGCTCGTGCCGAAACCTTTCTTCGCCGCGGCGCGCTTCTCTTGCCGCTTTTCCTTCAGGGATTTCTGGGCGACTTTCTTCCCCAGCTTCTTGGGCTTCGATGCGCCTTTCATCGTGACCTCCAGGTCGATCGTGACTCCGTTGTTGTAAAGCCTACGTCGGCTGGACCCTTGTCGCGAGCGAGAAGTTCTCGAGCATCCAGCCGTGGACCCCGATCGTGGCGATGCTCACTGGCTCGCCACGTTGTTTCGTCGTCAGTCGCCGCGGAAGCGCAACGCGCCGAGCTCGAGGAGCTCGCGTGTGACGTCGAGTGCTTCCTCGCGGAGCGTCCGCACCTCGTCGTCCGACAGGCCGAGCCGGTCGGCGGTCGTGTCGATCACCTCGCCCAGGCGCATGCGGCTGTCGAGGGAGGCGACGACCTCCTGCGCATCCGCCGAGGCGTCGACCGCGTGCTTCGTGCCTTCCGTGAGCTCGACGCTGCCTTCGACGTCGACAGCACGCCCGCCTGCGGGCTCGAGCTCGCGTATGAGTTGCAGATTCGAGGCGACCCCGATGCGGGCTTCCAGCAACTCCTTGTTCCCGCCGAGCTCGGCAAGCCTCGCGCGCGCCTCGAAGGCGCGCAGGATCTGATCGCCCGCGTCGTCCAGATCCTCCTCGTCGAGGGGATCCACCCGCGCGCTGTGCTCGCCGCCTGGACGCTTGTGCAGGACGACGGCACCCTCGCTCACGAGCTGCACGCCGAGGGAGTCGAAGTACTGCGTCCATTCGTCGAGCGCTTCGCCGAGTGTCTCGCCGGCGAGGTGTGAGTTCCATTCCGCGGCATGCGTGAGCGGATCCGAGTTCATGGTGGGGAGGATCCAGCTGTCGCAACCGGTCGCCTCGGCCCACGCGAGCACGCGCTCGTCGGGAGCGTTCTCGTCGAGCGCGAGCCAGCTCACGAGCATCGCCGCGTAGCCGCCTTCCGTCAGATGCTCGGCCGCCGCTCCGAGCAGGCGCTCCGACACCTCGTCGTCGGAGAACTCGCTGTCGCGATAGGCCCAGCGACGCTCCGGAGAGACGACGTAGGGGGCGTTGCACGTGATCAGATCGAACGTCTCGCCGTGCACGGGCTCGAAGAGGCTGCCCTGGCGGCACTCGACGTTGTGGAGCCCGTTCAGCGCGGCATTGAGCTCCGTGTACACGATCGCGCGCGGGTTGACGTCGGTCGCGATCACGCGCCGTGCATGTTGCGCGGCGAGCAGGGCATGGATCCCGCTCCCCGTGCCGACGTCGAGCGCCCGGTCGACACGCGGACGAGGCGTCAGGGAATCCAGGACGCGGGCCGTGGGGGTGTAGGTGGCGACGTAGTCCGCCGGGTCCTCCTCGTCGCGCGAGAACCCGTCCGAGGCGAGGAGCACCTTGCCGATCGGCAGGATCCGGGCACGCGGAACGACTTGGTCGCCGACGTTCGCCAGCCCAGTGGCGTCCAGCGCCTCGATGCCCTCTCGGCCGAGCGCGGCCTCGGCGTCCTGCGCCGAAACCGGCAGCTGGAGGAAGAGCAGGCGCAGCAGCGTCGCGAGCGGCGTGTCGGGCAGGCGGCGCTCGTCGGCCGGCGTGTCGCTGCGCTCGCTCGAATACGCATCTTCGCCGAGCAGTCGGTGGACGGCGTCTTCCGAATAGCCGACGCGGCGCAGAGTCGTTCCGAGCCGCTCGGCTGCGACGGTGTCTGCCACGAGATCTCTGCTCATCACCAAAGCGGAATCATGATGCCCGAATCGACCGCACCGCACGCAGGCGTTCGAGGTTGATTGACTAGCACGGTGACCAGCGAGACCCGACACCCACCCTTGGGCACGTCGCTCGACGATCTCCTTGCCCGCGAGCTCGAACGGTTCGAACGTGAGCACC
>JALYST010000113.1 GCA_030854665.1 Actinomycetota bacterium | reverse complement strand
GTTCTCGCGTGGAACCTCGACGTCGGTGAAGAAGATCTCGTTGAACTCGGCCTCACCCGTGATCTGGCGCAGCGGCCTGACCTCGACCCCGGGGGCATGCATGTCGACGATCACGTACGTCAGGCCGGCGTGACGCTCGGACTCCGGGTCGCTGCGGCCGACGAGGATGCAGAAGTCGGCGTGGTGTGCGATCGACGACCACACCTTTTGGCCGTTGACGAGGAAGTGGCCGTCCTTCGGCTCGATGCGTGTGCGCACGGCCGAAAGATCGGACCCGGCGTCCGGCTCCGAGAACCCCTGGCACCAGATCTCTTCCGCGGACAACATCTTGGAGAGGTAGCGCTGTTTCTGCTCCTCGTTGCCGTGCGCCATGATCGTCGGCCCGGCCATCCCGAGCGCGATCACGTTCATGTGATTCGGCGCTCCCGCGCGCGCGAACTCCTCCAGAGCGATCGCCTGGTGGCTGTAGGGCGCGCCGCGGCCGCCGTACTCCTCGGGCCACGTCAAGCCCGCGTAGCCCGCATCGAACATCTTCCGGCTCCACTCCGGCCCCGTCTCGGCCGGGAGATTCTCGGCGAGCCACGCCCGAACCTGTGCGCGAAAGGCGGCTTCGTCAGGGCTGTCGCGGAGGTTCACATGCAGAATCTAGTGGTTTGGCCGGTGACGTTGCCCGGTTCCTGGGTCGCGAGCATCAAGCCAGAGGTCGTCGTCGTCCGCAGGCAAGGCTGGCCAGCCTTGTCAAGGGCGAGGGCGGACTCTGGCGCAGCATGATCGCGGGCCAGGGACCTGGCGAACGTTGCCGGTCAGACCACTAGAACAGAATCACCGAGCGGATGACCTCGCCCGCCTTGAGGTCGTCGAACGCCTGAGCTACATCCTCCAGCCCGACCCGTTTCGTGACCATCCCAGCAAGATTGATTTCGCCCTCCCGGGCCCATTGCATGAGTTGTGGGAAATCCAGGGCAGGCACGTGGTCGCCGCCGTGCGAGACGACGACGCGGAGGCGCCGGTCGAAGAGCTGCTGGAGATCGATCGCGGCGGCTGCCTCTGGTTGAGGAAGACCGATGTACACGAGCGTGCCGGCGTGGCCGAGCATGTCGAGCCCCTGAGCCACGGTCTCCGGCCGGCCCACGACGTCGAAGACGAAGTCGAGCTTTGCGCCCGGTCCGCGATGTGTTGCGCCGAAGTTCTCGGCCGCAGCGAGCTTCCGTTCCTCGAGGTCGAGCGCGTAGATCTCCGCCGCGCCTGCGAGCCGTGCGCCCTGGACGACCGACAGACCTACGGCGCCGCAGCCGATCACCGCGACGCGCGCTCCCTCCCAGACGCCGGCTGTGTTCAGGACCGAGCCCACACCCGTGGCGACGCTGCAGCCGATCAGACACGCCTGCTCCGGCGGCAGCCCGGCGGCGATCGGGATCGCCGCTGCCGAATGGACGACCGTGCGTGTTGCGAACGTGCCCATTTGCAACGTCTGCGAAAGCGCACGGCCGTCAGCGAGGTGCAGGCGGTCCCTCGCTCCGGGCGGAGTGCGGCAACGGCGGACATCGCCACGCGCGCACCAGCGGCAGGCACCGCACGGCGAGCGCCACCCGAGCACGACGCGATCTCCCCGCGCAACCGTGGTGACGCCGCCGCCGACGTCTTCGATGACGCCGGCTCCTTCGTGGCCCAGTAGGACCGGCAACCGGTGCGCCCAGCCCGTCTCGACGACGTGGAGATCGCTGTGGCAGACCCCACTCGCTTCGAGCCGGACGAGCACCTCCCCGTCGCCCGGCTCGTCGACCTCGATCTCTTCGAGGTCGAAACGCCCGACCTCGCTCAGGACGACGCCGCGATCCATGCCGCATCGAGATCGCGCGCGACCGTGCCGCCCATCAGCGCGAGCGTTAAGTCCGTTTCGGCGGCCAACTGTCGGAGCACCGCCTCCACACCAGGCTGGCCGCCGACCGCGAGCCCGTAGACGTACGGCCGGCCGAGGAGTACTGCGTTCGCTCCGAGTGCGAGCGCCTTCAGGACGTCGGCGCCCCCCCGAATACCTCCGTCCATCAAGACGGACGCGTCGGGGCCGACAGCGGAACGCACCTCGAGCAGCGCGTCGAGCGAGGCGATCGCTCCGTCGACCTGGCGCCCGCCGTGATTCGAGACGACGATGCCGTCGACCCCTGCGTCCAATGCGCGCACCGCGTCATCGGCAGTCAGGACACCCTTCGCCAGCAGCGGCAGAGAGGTCAACTCGCGCAGCCAGGCGAGGTCCTCCCAGCGCAGCGCGAGGTTCGGGAACATTGCGAGCATCGTCCCTGCGGCTACGAGCGGATCCTCCTCGGGCGGAACGGACAGGCGTGAACGAAAGACGGGATCGCTCGTGAACTGCGCGATCCCCTCGCCCTGGCGAAACGGCAGGTAGGCGTTGCGCAGGTCGCGTGGACGCCAACCGAGCGTCAGCGTGTCGAGCGTGACGACGATCGCGGCATAGCCGGACGCCTCGGCTCGGTGCACGAGGCTCTCCACTACCTCCCGGTCACTGACCCAGTAGAGCTGGAACCACCGAGGGGCGTCGCCCATCACAGCCGCGATCTCCTCGATCGAGTGGGACGCAGCGCTGGAAAGGATGAATGGGACGCGCAACGACGCCGCGGCGCGCGCCGGAGCGAGCTCACCGTCGGGATGGGCGATGCTGAGGACGCCGACCGGTGCGAGGAAGAACGGGAACGGCGACGATGTTCCCAACACCTCGACCGAGAGGTCACGCACGTTGTTGCCCGCCAACATGCGAGGCCGCAGCCGCCGCTGCTCGAACGCCTCCCGGTTGGCGCGCACCGTCGCCTCGCTTCCCGCACCGCCCGCGATGTACCCGAAAGGTCCCGCCTCGAGGCTCTCCGAAGCCCGCGCCTCCCACTCGTCGGCTCCGACGGGCCAAGGGGACTCGCCTGTGACGTAGATCTCGTTTTGGAACTGGCTACCGTCGAAATGCATTCGCCGTCCGGACGGTCATATCATCCCGCCTCCTATGGCGCTTCTTGCGGTTGAGGACGTCACGCGGCGTTTCGGTGGGATCGTGGCCCTCGCCGACGTCTCGCTTGCGTTGGAGAAAGGAGAGATCGTCGGGCTAATCGGGCCGAACGGCGCCGGCAAGACCACGCTCTTCAATCTGATCACACGGCTGTATCGCCCGAACAGCGGCCGGATTCTCTTCGAGGGCAAGGACCTGACGCGCACACCCGCGTACCGGATCGTGCGACTCGGGATCGCCCGCACGTTCCAGAACGTCGTGCTCTTCCACAACATGACCGTGCTCGAGAACCTGCTCGTCGGTGCCCACTCGCAGCTCCGTCCCTTCTCGGAGCGGCGCGGCCGGCAACAGGCTGTGCAGATGCTCGAATACGTGCAGCTCGGGGACCTCGGCGGGCGGCTGCCGGGTGGGCTTCCCTTCGGGACGCTCAAGCGTGTGGAGCTCGCCCGCGCGCTCGTCGCCAAGCCGACACTCCTTCTACTCGACGAGCCCGCGGGCGGCCTCAACCACGAAGAGGTCGGGGAGCTCGCCGAAGTGATTCGCCGTCTTCGGCGCGACTTCGATCTGACGATCCTGCTCGTCGAGCACCACATGCAGCTGGTGATGTCGGTCAGTGACCGCGTGCACGTGCTCAACTTCGGCCGCAAGATCGCAGAGGGAACGCCGGCCGAGGTGCAGGCAAATCCGGACGTGATCGAGGCGTACTTGGGCGCTGAGAGTGTCGACGCTGCTTGAACTGCGCGGCGTCGAGGCACGGTACGGGCCGATCAAGGCCCTGCACGGTGTCTCGCTGACGGTCGCGGAAGGCGAGATCGTCGCCCTGCTCGGGGCAAACGGGGCCGGCAAGACGACAACGCTGCGCGCGGTGTCGGGCATGGTGCGGCACAGCGGCGAGATCGTCTTCGAGGGCAAGCCGATCACGCGCGGCAAGCCGGACGCGGTCGCGCGGGCCGGCATTGCGCATGTCCCCGAGGGTCGCGGCCTCTTCGCGGAGCTCAGCGTCTGGGAGAACCTCCGCATGGGCACCTACGTGCGCGGCGAGCGGCGGATGCTGCGCCAAGAAGCGCCGCGCGTCTTCAAATACTTCCCCTGGCTGGAGCGTCGCCGCGACCAGCAAGCGGGCACGCTCAGCGGCGGAGAGCAGCAGATGCTCGCGCTCGCCCGTGCCCTGGTCGGCCGGCCGCGGCTGTTGATGCTCGACGAGCCGTCGCTCGGACTCGCGCCGACGATCGTCCAGGAGATCTTCCGCATCGTGAAGGAGCTCAACGCCGACGACGGGCTCACGGTGCTCGTCGTCGAGCAGAATGCGAACGTCGCGCTCGATGCAGCGGCCCGCGCGTACGTTCTGGAAGTGGGTCAGGTGGCGATCGAAGGCGAGAGCGCTGACCTCCGCCGCCACGAAGGCGTCCGCAAGTCCTACCTCGGGTATTGATGGCGCTCCCGCTCGCAGTCGTCTGGTCACAAGTCGCGCAACAGGTGACGAGCGGCCTCGCCGCCGGCGCGATCTACGCGAGCCTTGCCCTCGCGCTCGTTCTGATCTATCAGACGACGAACGTCGTCAACTTCGCGCAGGGGGAGATGGCGACCTTCACGACGTACATCGCCTGGACGATCATGAACCACGGCGTCGCGTACTGGCCGGCCTTCGTCTTGACGCTTTTGATCGCGTTCGGTGGCGGCGTCACAGTCGAGCGCGTGCTCATCCGGCCGGTCGAGCACCGACCGGAGCTCGTGATCGTGATCCTGACCATCGGGATGTTGATTGCGATCAACGGGCTCACCGGCTGGATCTTCGGACCCGAGGTGAAGGCGTTCGACAGCCCGTTCCCGAACCGCTCTGTGATCGTCGGCAACGTGGCGATCTCGATCCAGGACATCGGCACGTTTTGCATCTGCCTCGGCACCGTCGTCGTGCTCTGGCTCTTCTTCCGGTTCACGACGCTCGGCCTCGCGATGCGGTCGGTCGCCTTCAATCCCGATGCAAGTCGGCTGATGGGAGTTCGTGTCGGCTGGATGCTCGCGCTGGGCTGGGGCTTCGCGGCCGCGCTCGGGGCCGTGGCGGGGATGATGGCCGCGCCGACGGTCTTCCTCGACCCCGACATGATGCTTGTCATCTTGATCTACGCGTTCGCCGCGGCCGTGCTCGGCGGAATCGACAGTCCGGTCGGCGCAGTCGTCGGCGGGCTCCTCCTCGGCGTCGTGATCAACCTGCTCGGAAGCTACGTCGACTTCGTCGGCCAGGAGCTCAGATTGCCGACGGCCTTGGCCGTGCTGCTGCTCGTGCTCGTCATCCGGCCGACGGGTCTTTTCGGCCGCGTCGTGGTGAGGCGGGTTTGATGCGCCGCTGGGCCGCTCCGGCGCTACAAGGCCTCGTGCTTGCCGCGGCGGTTGTGCTGATCGTGGTGCTGCCGCGATTCACGAGCGAGTTCCGGCTCGGCCAGTTCACGTTCGTCGGGATCTACTTCATCGCGCTGCTCGGTCTCAACATCCTCACGGGCTACAACGGCCAGATCTCGCTCGGCCATGCCGCCTTCATGGGGATCGGAGGCTACACGGCGGCGGTCCTCATCCTCGGTCAAAAGGGGTTCGAGCTCGTCGGCCAGCATCCCTCGCACGTCATCCCCGAGCACGGGATGCGGCCGCTCTTCACGATCCCCATCGCCGGTCTCGTGGCCGGCCTCATCGGCTACCTGTTCGGGATTCCCGCCCTGCGCCTGGCGGCCGTCTCGCTCGCGCTGGCCACGCTCGCCGTCGCCGTCTCGTTTCCGGCGCTGGCGAAGCGGTTCGAACACCTGACAGGCGGCGGAGGCGGGTTATCCCTCCCACTACCGCATGCGCCCTTCGGCTGGGACATCTCGACCCCGCACTGGCTCTACTACGAAGCGTGGGTGACGGCGGCAATCCTGTTCGTCGTCGCCTGGGTACTCGTGCGGGGAAGGGTCGGACGTGCCT
>JALYST010000097.1 GCA_030854665.1 Actinomycetota bacterium | reverse complement strand
CTGCTCGGGCCGGGACGGTCGGCGGAGATGACGTACTACGAGACGCCGGCCGGCGCGAAGGTCTTTGCCGCAGGCGCCCTCAACTTCGGCGCGTCACTCGGCCGACCGGAGGTCGACCGCCTGCTCGCGAACGTCTGGGCGCGCCTCAGCGTCCCATAGAGTGTGGCGACTTCGGCCCAGTCTCGTGCCTGGCACCGGACAGGAGCCGGGAGGATCGTCCGATGCGGCCACGAAGATTCGAGACGTGACCGAGCTCACTCGATCCGAACGCACCTCACAGCTGCTCGTAGCGCGGCTCGACGCGCTCGCGAGCGTTGCCGCACAACTCCACCACGCAGAGGTCGAGCGTCTCGTGGAGCTCGCCTCCGTCGCGACCATGCACGCGGTTGCGCTCGAGACTCTCAATGCGGAGAAGGCCGAAGCGATCTGGCGCGAGGCGCACACGCGGCACCCGCAGTTGCCCATGGTCGAGATCGAGCTGCCTGAAACGCTCGCGGCTTGACTAGTACCTAGTACTCGTAGAAGCCGCGTCCCGTCTTGCGTCCGAGCGCACCCTCCTGCTGCATGCGCACGAGACGCTCCGGCGCGGCCATTCGTTCCTCGCCGAGTTTCCCGTGCAAAGCCTCCGACGCGTGCACATGCACGTCGATGCCGATCAGATCGATCAGTGCGCAAGGACCCATCGGCCAGCCGGCACCGTTCGTCATCGCCTTGTCCATGTCTTCCGGGGCGACTCCGGCTTCGTCGAGGGCCCGGACGCAGTCGTTCAGCAGCGGGATGAGGATGCGATTGACGATGAACCCCGGTGTGTCGTTGCAACGAACGGGTCGCTTGCCTGCCTGCTCGGCCCACGCGTAGGCCGCGTCGACCGCTTCGTCCGAGCTTTCGCGCCCCCGCACGATCTCGACCAGCGGCAGAACAGGGGCGGGATTGAAGAAGTGCATGCCGACAACGCGCTGCGGATGCTCGGTCGCCTCGGCGATCTCGGAGACGGATAGCGCGGACGTGTTCGTCGCGAGGATCGCATCGGGACGGGTGACACGATCGAGCTCGGCGAACAATTCTCGCTTGAGCTCGAGCTCCTCGAGCGCCGCCTCGATCACGAGGTCGCAGTCCGCGAGCGCGGCCAGCTCCGTCGTCACGGTCAAACGGCCAAGCGCGGCGGCCCGCTCCTCTTCCGAAAGCCGCCCCTTTTCAACGCCTCGGGACAGGTATCGCTCGATGGTCGTGCGGCCGCGCTCGCCGAGCTCGTCGGTTACATCCCGGCCGACCGTGTCGAAACCGGACTGCACGCTGACCTGCGCGATTCCCGCTCCCATCGTGCCGAGGCCGACCACACCAACCTTGCGGATCTCCACTAGACGGCCGCTCGAGCCAGGATCCAGCGAAACGAGACGTCGCCGTGCCCAGGCTCGTGGTGCACGACGACCTCGTCGCGCACGGGCTCCAGACCGGCGTCTCGCAGAAGGGGCAGGTACGCCTCGCTCCCGAGCGACGCAAAGAACATGGGTGCGCCGAGCCAGTCGACGGCGATTTCCTCTCCGGCGTCCCCCGCGCCGAAGGTGCCGAGGAAGAAGCCGCCGTCGCGGAGCCAGAGGCCGATACGAGCGATCAGGGCGGATTGCTCCTCGATCGGAACATGCCCGAAGACGAAGAGCGCCGCGACTGCATCGAACGAGGCCGGCGCGACTTCGAGATCCATCGCATCGGCGTGGACGAAGCTCGCCTCGGGAACGTGATGCCGCGCGAGCTCGATCTGCACGGCAGAGATGTCCACTCCGGTGACGCGATGGCGACGGGCAAGCTCGCGCGTGGCCGGGACGCCGCGGCCGCAGCCGAGCTCGAGCACATCGGCGCCGTCCTCGAGCCGTGTGTCGAGATCTCGCACCCACTCCATGACGGGGGAATCAACTTTCCCGGCCCATTCCGCGTAGCGCAAGGCGATCGCGTCGTAGCCGCGAGCGACGATCTCTTTCGGTTCCCGCGCAACGGCGCGTCCTGCCATCTCCCCCACGCGCGGAGAGTAACGATCAGACGCGTTCGACGACGCAGGCAATCGCCTGGCCGAAACCGATGCACATGGTGGCGATCCCGTGCTGCGCGTCCCGGCGCTCGAGCTCATTCAGCAGAGTCGCCGTGACACGTGCGCCCGTTGCGCCCAGCGGATGCCCGAGCGAGATGCCGCCGCCGTTCGGGTTGATGTCGTCCATACGCTCTTCGAGGCCCGCATCGCGCGCGAATTGCAAGACGAC
>JALYST010000083.1 GCA_030854665.1 Actinomycetota bacterium | reverse complement strand
GGTCGGCCTGCGGAACGTAGGCCTCGGGCTGGTAATAGTCGTAGTAGGAGACGAAGTACTCGACGGCGTTGTTCGGGAAGAACTCCCGGAACTCGTTGCAGAGCTGCGCCGCCAGCGTCTTGTTGTGGGCGATCACCAAAGCAGGGCGGCCGACCTTCTCGATCGTCCACGCCATCGTCGCCGTCTTGCCGGTGCCCGTGGCCCCGAGCAGCGTCTGGTACCGGTCACCGGCCTCGAGCCCTTCGGCCAGGGTCGCGACCGCCGTCGGCTGGTCGCCTGTCGGGCTATACGCAGAGGTTGTCTTGAACTCGGCCACCCGCTCAGGGTACCGATGGCCATGGCCGCTACAGACGCTTAGAAGAGGGTCTCGAGCAGACTGATCCAGTCCTTGGGATCGATCTGCCCGCTGTCTTTTCCGACGCCGCCGTCGACGTCCTCACGCTTGCCGTCACGTGCCAGCAACAGGTCGTTTCCAGCAGCGCCGAGCAACGTGTCCACGCCCTTGCCGCCCTCGATGCGGTCGGCTCCGGCACCGCCGTCGAGAATGTCGTTGCCGGCGAGCCCGCGGATCGTGTCGTTGCCGCCGAGGCCGCAGATATTGTCGTCCCCAGGCGTGCCACGAAGAATGTCCCGTCGGCTCGTGCCGACGATCGTGCAGCGTACCCCCGTCGACGTGAATGCGCGGCGAACGCCCGTCAGCCGCTTGATCTCGTTTCCGTCGGCTCCAGCGACATAGATCTGGCGCGTCTCGTCGAGCGTGCTGCTGAAAGCGATCGTCCGTCCGTCGGGAGACCAGGCCGGATCGCCCTCGGACGACTTCGGATCGCCGATCAGAAGCCACTGGTCGCTCCCGTCGGCGTTCATGACGTACACGTCCTCCGAGTCGAGCAGGGAGCCCCTGAAGAGAATTCGCGTTCCGTCCGGCGACCAGGCAGGTTCCATCTCGGAGCCCTTGATCGTGAGGCGCACACGTCCCGTCCCGTCCCGCGAGACGACGTCGACATAGGACTCGTCGAGCCCTCCCTCGAAGGCAAGCTTCGAGCCGTCCGGCGACCAGGCGGGGTTGACGTCGTACTCCTCGTCCACGAACAGGCGATGCTGATTGCCGCCGTCGGCATTCATCACCCAGATCTGCCCCTTTTCGCCTACCCGTGTGCTCTGGAACGCGATCGACTTCCCGTCCGGTGACCAGTCCGGCTCTCCGTCGTACGCTTGGTCGCTCGTGAGCCTGATGACTCCCGTCCCGTCCGCATTCATCACGTAGACGTCGGTGTTCTCGTTCCGGTAGGACGAGAAGGCGATGCGACGGCCGTCTGGTGACCAGTCGGGGTCAGAGTCGCTCCCCTCCGCTCGGAGTACGACGTGTTGCCGCGATCCGTCCGCATTCATGACGTAGATGTCCCGGCCCTCATCGCCGGTGGAGCGGCTGTATGCGATTCTCTTTCCGTCGCGGGACCAGTCGGGTGAGTCGCTGTTCGGAATCGAGGCCGCGTTCCCGCAGCCGCAGTGTTCCGGCTTCGCGCTCGCGGCTCCGGCCGGGAGGAGAATGGATGCCACCAGTCCGGTGACAGCGATGGTTAGGCGACACTTCATGTCGCTCGTGAGGATCGGGAAGGCCTCTAACCAGGCCCTAACCAGGTTTGACGTGGGAGCTGACTGCGCAAGGAGGTCTCGTGAGCACCGTCGCCGAACGAACAGCCGACCGAGCGCCGCCCTACCAGGCGTACGCGGTCATCATGGGCGTCTTCGCAGGCGGTGTTGCGCTTGCGGGAGGCGCCGCGCGACTGCTCGGCCGCGATCCACGCGATCAGACCTGGCTCGATCTGGCGACCCTCTCGGCAGCCACTTTCAAGGCTGCCCGCACGATCACGCGCGACGACGTGACGAGCTTCATCCGTGAGCCGTTCGTCGAGGGCGACCCGCGCGATCCCGAACAAGAGCACCCTGTCCAGACCGGCGGGATGGAGCAGGCACTCGGGGAACTCGTGACCTGCAGCCGCTGCGTCGGGACCTGGGCGGCCGCCGGCCTCGCGACGACACAGGTGCTCGCACCGCGCTTCGGACGCCTGCTGACGTGGACGCTCACCGGCGCGGCGATCAACGACTTCCTGCAGGCGGGGTTCGTCGCGCTGACGCAGAAGGCGAACGAGCTCGAAGACGACCGCTAGCGCGAGCCCAGCCGCTGCGACGCGAGTTCGATCAGCTTGTCCGTATTGCCGCACAAGCCACAACGCCACGCTCGGATCGTGCCGTCTTTGCCCGCGGTCACGATCAGGCGGCCGTCGACTCCAGCGAAGACGGCTTCGACCAACGGCTTGGTGCCGCCACGCAGAGGCCAGCGAGAAGGCATTGAGGACAACGAGCCGTCGCGTGTCTTGACGATCACGTACACAACCCATGACGGACATTCGCGGAATGCGTACGTGCAGGGGTCCCCGACGGTTACGGCCCGGGGCGCAACCCCGCGATCCCCCTCGTGATCTCGCCTCATGGCCGAGCGGTCGACGGCAAGCTCAATACCCGCCGCTGGACCAATCTACCGACCGTTGGCGGCTTCGCAGTCGTCAGCCCGGACGGCTATGGCCGCCGCCTTCCGCTGCATTCGTGGGGCTCGCCCGGACAGATCGACGATCTCGCGCGCATGCCTTCTCGCCCGACGCGAGATCGGTGGGACACCCGAGACGGCTCCGGCAAAGTTCGCCGAGCGCAGCCCGCTCAGCTACGGGCGTGCGATCGCGGAGTCCTGCGTACCGGTGCAGATCTGGTGGAGCCGGACCGACGAGACGGTCCTCGACCCCGCGCGTCAGTCCGGTCGCATGTTCCGAGCTCTCCGGGGCCTGCACCCGCACGCGGCAGTCGATGAATTCGTCGGCGAGTGGGACCATACGGACGCCATGCGCTCGGAGACCGATCTCCCGAAAATGCTCGCCCGCCTGGGATTGCTCCCGGCTTCGTTCGACGTCGAGCTCATGGGTGCGGCTCATGACGGCACGATGCCCGACGGAAGCTGCGCCACATGACCTCCTGGGCCTCGGGCCGGCTCGCGATTGGCGTCCGGTTAGAGGCAAGGCCGATGGTGCACGCATGGCGACCGCCACGAACCTCCGACGGGCACTACTGGTCGTCTCGCTCGTCGGCCTCGTCTACGTCGTGCTCTCCGGCCCGAGCCCTCGGCCAGGCCGCGCCGAGCTCGACGGACGTGCCGAGCGCCTTCAGCCCACCAACCGACCGACCGTCGAGGCCGCTTTCCCGCGAGAGAGCTACGCGCCCGGAGACGTTGCGCGGCTCGTAATCTGGACGAGAGGCTCTCGCGTGTCCCTCCAGGTCTTCCGCGCGGGGACCGAGAACACCAACGTGCGCCAGCAGGACGTCATGCTCGGAACCCCCGTCACTCCCGTACGGTTCGTCGGAGCCGTCGCACCGGGACGCCCGCTCTGGGGTCCGATCGGTGATTGGCCGAGCGGGCTCTACTTCGCAAAGCTCGTCGCCCACGCCGGCAAGGTCGGCTACGCGCCCTTCGTTCTCCGCCCACGAGCTCTAGGCGAAAATCGCGTTGCCGTCGTCCTCTCGACCATGACCTGGCAGGCCTACAACTTCCATGACGACGACGGGAACGGCACGCT
>JALYST010000078.1 GCA_030854665.1 Actinomycetota bacterium | reverse complement strand
ACGTCCTCCTGGGCGCCGGCGCGAAGCCGCGTCCAACCTCCGATCCGCTGCGCCTCTGCCCTGAGCGCTGGCTGGGAAAGGGAACACACGAAGAGCTGCGCAGGACACTGCGTCCGCTCCTCGACCTTCCAGTCGAATCCGTGCTCGTCTCCCACGGCGTGCCGGTCCTCAGCGGCGGCAAGCACGCGCTTACCGCCGCGTTGAGTTAGCTCAGCCGCCTATGGCAGCGTGACGAACTTGCCCAGGAACGACCGCGCGGAAGCCGTGTCCAGCCGGTAGTCCACATTCGTTGCCCGACACCTGAAGTCGCCGGTGATCGTCGTGCCCGCCACGATCTTCGTTTCGGTCGCACCCGCGCCGAGAAAGTTCGGGCCCCCGGAGTCGCCGTAGCAAGTCCCGCCGTCGCCGTGGGCCGGATTCATCGAGATGCGCAACCAGCTGTTCGTGACAGCGTTCAGACCGCCGGACGCCACGAATCGAATGTCTGCGTAGTGGAACACGGGGCCGTGATCGACAGACACCGACTGGGCGCCGTATCCGACCGATGTGAACCTCGTGTCCTTCGGCAGGTTGCCGAGCGAGCCCGCCGCGGGCAAGCTCGCAGGCGTGATGCCGTTCACCGGCTCGTCGAAGACGACGACGGCCAGGTCGCGCGGATCGCTTTGTGACTTGTTGTAGGCGGGGTCGGCGTTCCACGTGCCCCCAGTACGCCTTGCTCGTCGCCGCGTCGTACGACGATGCGAAGGTGACTGCGACGCGACTCACTCTCTGATCGCAGTGAGCAGCGGTCAAGAAGACGGTCGGCGAGATGAGCGTGCCCGTGCACGTCGCCCAGGTCCCGTCCGGATACGCAACCGGCGCGAGCAGTGCGCCGACCTCGGGATGTCCCTCTCCGTCGGGGGATCCGTACGTGATTGCGCCTGCAATGGAACTGAAAGCCAGCGTGCCGAGCAGGACGACGACGCAGACCGTGATGACTCTCCCCATTCCCTGCAACTCCCTTCCCTTGGCCTCGGAGATTCCGAAGGCCATTCGGTCCGGGTTGATCTTGGAAGGGCTATCTAGTCCTATTGCTCGCGCAGGATCTCGCCGAGGGGCAGGCGACGGAGGCTGAGACCGGCGGCAACGGTCGTCAGGAGCGCGCCGAGCACGGCCGCCCCGGCGAGGCCGACGAGAAAGAGCCAAGGCGCGGCCAGATGATCGGGTGGTGGGTCGAACACATGTTGGAGCATGGCGACGAGCATCTCCGCGAGGAGCCAGCCGAGCAGCGCGGCCAGCGCGAGCCCTCCTGCGAGCACGATCGCGACCTCGCTCCAGAGGAACGCGCTGATCTCGCGAACCGAGCTGCCGATCGACGCCATCGTCGCGAACTCGTGCTTGCGCTCGGCAAGCCCGAGCACGACGAAGAGCGCCATCGCCGCGGCGGCCAGGATGACGGCGAACGCTTCTTCGATCTTCGCGATCCCGCTCATGTCGACGGTCGTGATGGAGCTCACGGTCTGCGCGGTCTGCGTCGTGATGTCCTTGACGCCTGCACCCGCCGGGCGCGCGACCTCGGCGACACGTCTCGCAACCGCTGCGGCATCACCGTGCGTCTTGGCGAACACGACATTCGGCCCTGGGTCGTGCGTCGCGGCGAGCAGGTAGTCGAGATTGGTGACCATGAACGAGTCTCGCGGCGCGGACGGGAACTCCTGCACGATGCCGACGACATGGAACGGCGTAACGCGGAGATTTCCGGTCGCGTGGTCGAGCACGCGTAGCTTGAGCAGGTCGCCGATGTTCAGGGAGTAGTCCGTGACGGTCTCCTTCGAGACGAGGATGCCGTCGCGATGTGCGCGAAGTTCCGCGAGCAGGTGCTTCGCGGTTCCGCCGATGAAGTACGAATCGCGCAACGTGGTACCGCTGGTCAGACTGGCCGCGTTGACGCCGAAGGTGTCCTGGAGGTCCGGCCCCACGTACGCGTACGAGTGGTCGAGTGCGGTGGTGCCGACAACGCCCGTGACGTGCGCAATCTTCTGCTCCAACCGATGCGCTCGCAGAGCTTCGGGAGGAGCGCTCGCGACGACGTCGGCGCCGAGCGTCAGTTGCGCGTCGACACGGGCTTGCTGGTCGTACGTCGCGGCGAAGACCGCGAGATTCACGCCGAACGCGAGTAGCAATCCGACAAGTAGCAAGCCGCGGTTGATCGCAGCGCTGCGGCGGCCGGCGCTGGCGAGCAGCAGGCCCGACAGAGTTCGCGCCCGTCCTCCGGTGACCCGGCGCGCCACGGTCTCGAGCAAAGCGCCCCGCAACCGAACGAGCAGCAGCGCAGCACCCAGCCACAGACAGGCAGGCGCGAGGAACATGTAGATCGAGAGCGAGAGCGTCGGGTTCGAGTCGGGATTGACGACAGCCGAGAAGCCGGTCCGCGCCGTGAGCCAGTAGACGAGGCCGCTGACGGCCAAAGCAGCGATGTCGACGTAGAGCTTCTGCCAGAGCGGCTTGCGCGATCTTTGCGGACGCCGTCCTTCGGCAACCTCGCCCCGAAGCGCTGCGGAGCCTGCGCCAAGCCGTGCCGCGGCGGCGCCGAGCACGGCGAGCCCGATGCAGCCACCGGCGGTCGCCGCGACGTGCCACGGCGTCAAAGGCCCATGTCCCACGTGAACGAGACGTAACGCGAGCAGGGCGATTCCGCTACCGAGCACGCCCGCGACGATCCCGACGAAGAGGCTCTCTATCCCCGCGAGCGCCACCAGCCCGCGCCGTGAGGCTCCGCGGGCACGGAGCAGGGACAGTTCGCGCCGATCGCGCTCGACAGTCCCGAGCGCAGCGAGGTACGCGAGACCGAGTGCGATGAGTGCGCCCGGGAGCGCCAGCATGATGTAGAGCGTCTCCGCATAGAGCGCATCGCCCGTCGCGACGTTGAGGCTCTCGGACAGGTTGTCGACGAAGCTCACCTGTCCGGGAAGGGAGCTCTGGATCCGGTTGCGAAGCCCTGTGGCCTGCCGAAGCGCTTGTGCGGGCCCGCCGGTGAATTGCGCCGGGTCGACCTGCGCCTGCACCTGCCACTGCGTGCCGGGGACCGACCCCGGGATCCCTGGGAGCCCACCCGACGAGGTAACTGTCGGCAGCTGCGGCGCCAGCTTCTGCGCGAAGGTTTCGATCGTCATCACCGCGATCTCGACGGGTGGTTGCGCGGGCGCCGGACCTAGCAGCGGGTTCAGCGGCTGGAAGAGGATGTCCCCCGCGGTCACGACGGAGATCCCGCTCACGCGAAGCCGCACGGGCGCCCGACCCGGCTTCGCCGTGAAGCTCACGAGGTCTCCCGGCTGAGCCTGCAGCGTGGCCGCGAGCTGTTGGTCGAGCACGACCTGGCCGGGACGGAGTGAGCCGCGAAGGAAGCGGAGCGTCTGGATGTGCTTCGTGTACCCCTGAGGAACCGCCAGGATCGATCCGGCCGCCGAGCGGAAGATGCCCGCGCCCGGCTTCACGTGGGTCGCTCCTGCGAACGGGGCAGTTGCGGCCGGAACGGCGGCGAGCACGCCCTGTTGCTTCGATACAGCAAGCGCTGCCCGCCCCGCAGCTTGTTGCGAAGCGACAGGCGCCTGCCAGTCGAGCGGGACACTGCGCACCGAGCTCGAGGTCATCGTGCGCAGTGAGTGTCCGATGAAGAGGATCATGGCGCCGACGAGCGCAACCGCGGCTCCGAGAACCACGACGCGCACAATCGTGCGCCCCGGTGTGCGCACCAGGTTGGCAAAGGCGAGCGATGCGTACGTCATGCGCTCTCCCGCACGACGCGGCCTTCCTCCAGCTCGAGCACGCGGTCGTGCCGGGCTGCGACGTCCTCGTCGTGCGTCGCCGTCACGAGGGCGAATCCGAACTCACTCTGAAGCGCATCGATGAGGTCGAGTGTCCGAGCGCCGGTGTCGGAATCGAGCTGACCGGTCGGCTCGTCGCACAGCAGAAGCGCCGGGTGCTGGCCGAGAGCGCGCGCCAGTGCTACGCGCTGTCGTTCTCCACCCGACATCTCGCCCGGAAGGTGCTCCGCCTTGTCGGCCAGCCCGACGAGCCGCAGCAACATGAGCGGGTCGGCGGGCGCGTCGGGATTCGCAGTCGCCCGGATCGCAAACGCCACGTTCTCGAAGGCCGTGAAGGTCGGCAGCAGATTCGCGCCCTGGAAGACGTACGCAATCCTCGAGGCACGAATCCGACGCCGCGCCTCTTCGTCGAGCGTCGACAGCGGCCGCCCGTCGAGCTCGACCTC
>JALYST010000071.1 GCA_030854665.1 Actinomycetota bacterium | reverse complement strand
GCGTCCTCGCGTCCTAAGAGAGGAGCAGTAGCGCCTCGGATTGCGTCGCTGAGATTCTCGATTTCGAGTCGATAGGAGTCCGCGGGCTCCACCTCGATCCGCTCCATCCCGGAATCGCGGCGAAGCTCGATCATCGGCTCGGCGCAGTGCCATGGATCGTCGAGGAAGAGCGACCCATCGCTCCCGATCACCTCGAGCTCGTCACGCTCGGGAAGGGCCGTCCCGCAGTCGAACTGGGCGAAGACGTCGCCCGGGAAGCGCATCGTGCCTGTGAAGACCCAGTCGGTGCCGCTCGGGCCGACGAACTGCTGACCGTACACCTGGTCGGGCTCACCGGCGAGCAAACGGGATCCGCTTACGCAGTAGCAGCCGACATCCATCAGGCTGCCGCCCTCCACCTCCGTCCGCAGGCGGATGTTCTCCGCGTCGTACAGCGAATAGCTGAAGCAGGAGCGGACGAGCCGCACGTCCCCGATCGCGCCCTCGTCCACGAGCTGACGGAGTCGTTTGGTCTGAGGGTTGTGGCGGTACATGAACGCCTCCATCAGAATTCGCTGCGCCTTCCCTGCCGCGTCGAATGCAGCCTCGACCTCGCCGACGTGCCTGCTCATCGGCTTCTCGCAGAGCACGTGCTTTCCCGCTTCGACTGCGCGGATCGACCACTCGCAGTGCAGCGTGTTCGGCAGCGAGATGTAGACGGCCTCGACATCGTCGTCCTCGAGCAGCGCCTCGTACGACCCGTACGCGCGGTCGATCTCCCACTCGCACGCGTACTCCTCCGCCCGTTGCAGATCGCGGCTCGCCACGGCTATGAGCTCGACCTTCTCCGAGGCGTGCGCGCCGGGAATGACCTTCCCATTGATGTGGGCGGTCGAGAGGACCCCCCACTTGACCGTTGCACCTACCCCCATGACGTCTCCGTCATGGGGCGGAATGCGGTCTCGAGGATGCGATGGTTGCGCGGCCTCGTGAGCACGAAGAGGACGACGTCGGCGACGTTGTCGGCGGTCATCATCCCGGCCAGCGCGTCCTGTGTGCGGCCTCGCCCTTCTTCGAGTGCGAAGTCGGTCGCCACCCCGCCCGGGCACACGTTCGTGCACCGGATGCCGTGCTCGCGCAACTCGTGGTCGAGCGCACGCGTGAAGCCGACCTGAGCGAACTTCGATGCGCAGTAGACGGCCTCGAAGGGGAGACCGCGGCGTCCGGCTTCCGATGCGAGTGTGACGATGTCTGCCTCGCCGCTCTCGAGCAGATGCGGTAGGGCGGCGCGCACAGCGTAGAGCGTCCCCTTGACGTTGATGTCGATCATTTCCTCGAGGAAGTCGGGTGCGAGCTCGAGGAAGGGGCCATAGGCACCCACGCCGGCGTTCGGGACCAGGATGTCCAGCCGACCGAAGGCGTTCACGGTCGCGGACACGATCTCCTCCACCTGAGCGGCATCGCGAACGTCGCAGGGCTGCGCGACCGCGCCAGCAATGCCGAGGTCGTCGCCGCTGCGCGACGCAAGGCCCAGCTTCACACCCTCCTCTGCGAGCCGTCGTGCGACCGCGGCCCCGATGCCGCGGCTTGCCCCGGTGACGAGCGCAACCTTTCCGTCGAGTGTCGTCATGCGTCCTCCAAGGGTCGAAGGGCCGGATAGAGCAGTCGGAAGCGGCGGTAACCGCGCTCATACGCGGCACACCACGCAGGGTCAGGGTCGACCGGGTCCAGCAGACGGACGCAGGTGGCGACGGCCTCGTGGACGTCGCGAAAGACTCCACCGGCCACGCCGGCGAGCAACGCCGCTCCATATGCGGAGCCCTCGTCGGTCGCCGTACGCTGGATGGGCAGGCCGAGGACCGAGGCGAGGATGCGAAGCCACAGCTCGCTGCGAGCTCCGCCACCGGAAACATGGCCGGCACGCGGGTCGACCCCGAGCTCGCGCAGCAGCTCGAGCGAGTCGCGCAGCCCGTAGGCGACACCCTCCAGGACGGCGCGGACGAGCGCGCCGCGGTCGTGGCGGAGCGTGAGCCCGGCGAAAGCGGCCCGGGCCTGCGGGTCCGCGTGGGGCGTCCGCTCACCGGTGAGGTAGGGGAGGAAGGCCAGCCCCTCGGTGCCGGGCGGCCATTCCTGGGCCGCGGCGGTCAGCTCGTCATACCCGCTCCCACCCCCGAGAGCGTCACGCAACCAGCGCAGCGAGCCGGCCGCGGACAGCATGACTCCCATCGCGTGCCAGCCACCCGGGACGGCGTGGCAGAACGCGTGCACGCGCGCCTGCGGATCGGCGGCGAAGGCCGGCAGTGCCGCAAACACGACGCCTGACGTACCGAGCACCACCGAGACGGGTCCCGGCCGGTCGACGCCGACGCCGAGTGCCGCTGCCGCCTGATCGCCGGCACCCGCGGCGACCGGAATGCCGGCGGCCGTCTCGCCTGAGACCTCCGGCGACTCCAGCGCTCGCGGGAGCCAGGCCGGGTCGAGCTCGAGTGCATCGAGCATCTCCTGGCTCCAGCGCCGCCCCGCAACGTCGAACAGCAGGGTGCCCGACGCGTCCGCGACGTCGATCGCGTGCTCGCCGCCGGTCAGACGCAGGCGGACGTAGTCCTTCGGCAGCAGCACGTGTGCGACGCGCGCGTATGTGTCCGGCTCGTGGCGGCGCAGCCAGAGCAGCTTCGGCGCCGTGAAGCCTGTGAGCGCACGGTTCCCGGTCAGCTGCACCAGTCGAGTGAGCCCGACCCGCTCCTCGATCTCGGCGCACTCCGCTTCCGTCCGCTGGTCATTCCAAAGGATCGCCGGCCGAAGCACGCGATCCCGGTCGTCGAGAACGACGAGACCATGCATCTGACCGGTGAGGCCGATCGCGGCCGCTTGGCCCCCTAGTGCGGCCAACGCCCGCTCGGCCGTCCGCCACCAGTCTTCCGGATCCTGTTCGGCCCACCCGGGGTGCGGTGTCGAGAGGTCGTAGCTCTCCTCGGCCCGGGCGAGCACGTCGCCTTCTGGCGAAAGCGCGAGCGCCTTGACACCCGTCGTGCCGACGTCGAGACCGACGAGCTGCATCACCCGCCGAGTGCCGCGTAGACGAGCTCGTACGCGGCGACGGCGTCCTTTTGGTTCTGCGCGGCGCGCAGCGCAGCGTCGTCGATCCGGGACGCGGCGGAGTCGATGAAGCGCCACTGCAGCACGCTCCGTCGTGCGGCCGCCACTGCATCCTCCGTATACGGGTAGAGATCGAAGCCGAGCCGTTCGCCGTTCTCGCCGTAGCCGGCACGGCGGAGCTCCACGGCGAGCTCGAGCGTCTCCATGAACGCCAGCGCTCCCACCATGTTGTCGTCGTCGAAGGTGCCCCAGCCCGAGTTCGCATGCTGATGGCCGAGCACTCCCTCGGCTGCCAGCAACGCCGCGTATTCCGCAAGGTTCTCGCCGTTCATCAGCAGGTGCTGCCAGTCCATATTGACCTTGACGTTGTCGAGGCCCTGGGCGCGGAGCTTGTGGATCACGTGCAGTGTCATACCGACGTTGCGCATGAGAATCTTCATCGCAGGCTCCGAGTTCTTGTGCTCGAGGAAAAGCAGGATCCCACGCTCCCGGCAACGCTCGGCGGCCTGACCGATTCCCTCGACGAACCAGGCCCAGCTCTCGCGGTAGGGCGTCTGAAACGGGTAGTTGTATCCCTCGATCCCGGGCCAGATGATGAAGTGGGAGCCGAGCTCGCCGGCGAAGTCGATCGCCGCAAGCGTCTGCCGCAGCGCTTCTGCCCGCGTCGCTTCGTCGGGGGACACGAGGCCACCACGGCCGAAGCGCGGATCGAGATGCATGCCGCTCGCGAGGCAGTAGATGTCGTGTCCGTCCAGTGCGTCGCGGACCTCGTCCAGGTTCTCCTCCGACAGCTCTTGCGGGTAGTGGAACTCGTAGCCGTCGATCAGGTCTCCGAGACCTTCGACAGCTCGTCGCACGCGTTCGGCGGTCGCTTCGCCCACCCTCTGCGGCTTGTAACCGCCGGGCACAAAGCGTGTGACCATGGGCCCAAGCGCCCAGATTCCGAGCGAGGTCTTCATGTCGCGCCCTCCTGAGACATTTGAGGCTCCACCGTTGTCCGTGAGCAGCCTAGTATCACGCGCGTGTGCGACAAACGAGTCGTGAAGGAGATCCTGTCACCCCGACGATCGATCTTAAAAAGCGAGTGAATTCGTACTAGAGTTTCCGAAATCTCATCACCTAGGAGGCTGCAGTGAAAAGACTTGTTCGTTCGGTGGGTCTTGTCGTAGTCCTGGCCAGTGTCGTAGTCGCGATCGTGGCTACCGGCGCAACAGCCAGGAGCTCCGCGAACATTCAGGTGTGCGTCCTGCTTCCGGACACAAAATCATCTGTCCGCTGGGTGCAGTTCGACGCACCGTACTTCGCCAAGGCCCTGAAGAAGGCCAAACTGACCTACTCGATCACGAACGCGCTGAACGACCCGCAGAAGATGGTCTCGCAGGCCGATTCGTGTCTGTCCCGCGGGGCGAAGGTGGCCATCGTCACCGACATCGCGCAGGGCACGTCGATCGCGATCGAGAAGAAGTTCGCGAAGGCGGGCGGTTATTCGATCGACTATGACCGGCAGGTCGTGGGTGGCATTGCGAAGGTGTACGTCTCTTTCGACGGCAAGGCCGTCGGCGCGGCCCAGGCCAAGAGCGTCGTCACGGCCCTGGGGTCGAAGTCGAAGCCCGTCGTCGCCGAGCTCTGGGGCGGCCCGACAGATCAGAACGCGTTCTGGTTCAAGAGCGGCAACGACGCCGTTCTGAACCCGCTCTTCAAGAGCGGCAAGCTGACGAAGGGACCGCAGCAGTTCGTGCCCCTCTGGCTGGCGACCAACGCGCAGCCGATCTTCGAGCAGATGCTGCTCAAGACGAACAACAAGATCGACGGCGCCATCGCGGCGAACGACAGCATCGCCGGCGCTGTGATTGCCGCCCTCAAGGCGAAGAAGCTGAAGCCGATCGCCTTGTCGGGGCAGGACGCGACCGTGCAGGGTGTGCAAAACATCATCTCGGGCTGGCAGACGATGACCGTCTACAAGTACGTGCCCTCCGAGGCCAATGCGGCCGCCGCGGCAGCCGTTGCACTGCTGAAGCACAAGAAGGTGCCCGGGGTCAACGGGTTCCGCAAGAACGGCAGCAAGAAAGAGCCGACCGTCCAGATTCCGGTCGTCTCGATCACCAAGGCCAACTACACGAGGCTCTTCAGGGACAAGTGGCTGAAGAAGAGCGACGTGTGCATCGGCGAGTTCAAGCAGTACTGCTAGTAGCCGAACAGGACCGACAGGTGGAGGCGCCCAGGCGGGCGCCTCCACTGGCTTTGTGGTAGGAAACCCACACCCGTGAGCGAGACGCCGATCCTTCAACTTCGCGGCATCTCGAAGTCGTTCGGGGCGGTGCAGGCGCTTACCGACGTCGATTTCGAGGTTCGCCACGGCGAGGTCATGGCGCTCGTCGGCGACAACGGGGCGGGCAAGTCGACGTTGATCAAGTGCGTGGCCGGTATCCACAGCCCGGATAGCGGCGAGATCCTCTTCAACGGGAAGCTTGTTCACATCAGCAGCCCGAAGGACGCGGCCAGGCTCGGAATCGAGATCGTCTACCAGGATCTCGCACTGTGCGACAACCTCGACGTCGTCCAGAACATGTACCTGGGCCGCGAGGAGCGCGACTGGCTCTTCCGCCTGAAAGAGCCGCTCATGGAGCAGCGCACGGCCGAGACTCTGAGGTCGCTGTCCGTCACGACCATCCGCTCGATCCGTCAGCCGGTGGCCTCGCTGTCGGGCGGCCAGCGGCAGTCGGTCGCCGTCGCCAAGGCCGTGCAGTGGAACTCCAAGCTCGTCATTCTCGACGAGCCAACCGCCGCGCTCGGCGTCGCGCAGACGCGCCAGGTGCTCGAGCTCGTCAAGCGCCTTGCCGACCAGGGCCTGGCCGTCGTGCTCATCTCACACAACCTCCACGATGTCTTCGAGGTCGCGACGCGCATCACGGTGCTGCGCCTCGGCCGCGACGTAGGCGTCTACGAGCGCGAGAAGACCACGCAGCAGGAGGTCGTGCAGGCGATCACCGCAGGGATTCCCACGAAGGTCGCGGGCATCCCGGCGACCGCGCCGGAGCTGGCGTCGTGAGCTCGGAAGTCGACGTCGCGGCACCGGGGATCGGTCTCCCCGAAGGAGACGAGGCCGAGGCGCAGTCAGGGCTCTGGCGCCGGGCGTACGACAACCTGAGAGCGGGGAACCTCGGCATCCTGCCGATCGTCATCGGTCTGGCTCTGATCGTCGTCTTCTTCAGCTTCAAGGCGACGAACTTCTTCACCGCGGACAACTTCAACAACATCATCGTCCAGATGGCCGGCTTGACCATGCTCGCTTTCGGAGTGGTATTCGTCCTCCTCCTCGGCGAGATCGACCTTTCGATCGGGTATCTGAGCGGGATAGCGGCTCTGGCCGTCGCCGAGTTCCAGCTCCCGGGTAGCGGCCATGCGTATCCCGGACTCGTCGCCATTGCGATCGCGGTGGGCCTCTGCGCGTTCATCGGCGGCGTCCAGGGCTCGGTCGTCGCCAAGGTCGGCGTCCCGTCGTTCGTCGTCACGCTCGCAGGGCTCTTGATTTGGCAGGGAGTCATCCTGCAGGTGCTCGAGATCAAAGGCGTGATCGTGATCCAGGACACGTTGATCAACGATCTCGCCAACTACTACTTCACAGCCAATGCGGGTTGGATCATTGCGGCCCTCGTCACGGGTCTCTACGCCGTCGGCACGGTGGGCGGCGTGATCGGCAAGCGCCGCGCGGGCGTGGCGATCCGAAGACCGCTGCTCCTTGTCGCCAAGCTCATCGGCGTCGCGGTCGCCTGCTTCGGCACCGTCGCGGTCTCCAACCACGCCAGCGTGCCCAACGGGCTACCGCTGGCCGGCGTCCTCGTCGTCATCTTCCTGGTCTGCTTGACCTTCCTGGCCAAGCGGACGCCGTTCGGCCGCCACGTCTACGCCGTCGGCGGCAATGCCGAAGGGGCTCGTCGCGCCGGGATCAACGTCGCCCGCATCCGCATCATCGTCTTCATGATCTCCGGCGCCATGGCCGGGGTGGGAGGGGTGATCCTGGCCGCGCGGCTGAACTCCGTTGACCTCAACGTCGGCGGCGGCACGCTGCTGCTCGATGCGATCTCCGCCGCGGTCATCGGCGGCACGAGCCTGTTCGGTGGTCGCGGCGAGGTGCGCAGCGCGCTCCTCGGCGCGCTCGTGATCGCAACGGTCTCGAACGGGCTCAACACGGCGGGCTACAAGACGGGGACGATCTACATCGTCACCGGCACCATCCTCTTGCTCGCTGTGACGCTGGACACGATCGCGCGCAGGCTTCAGGCGCGCTCGGGCCGCTAGCTGCCGTCTCCCTACCGCACGGTGCCGACGAAGTAGCGCTCGGCGAGCGCGTACGCCGCCTTGCCGACCCGCGATCCGATCCTGCGGCCGGCGAAGTCGTCCGCGGCGATGTGGATGCCGCCGTAAAGACGTGACATGCCCGCCTGGTCCGCCGCGTCGTAGTACGTCGCCCACCGGAGCGTCAGCGGCTTGCTCGGCCCGCGTTCGAACTTGAGGTAGCCCGGGGAAAAGGTCTGCGCGAACTCGCCTCCGGGGAAGTAGGGACTGCCGGTGTAGGCGGCGAGCACCTCGGCCGCCGCGCGGCTGAACGTGCTGTGGCCGGAAACGAAGCCCGGGAAGGCCGGGGTGACGAACGACGCCCTTTGATAGGGGACCCAGCGCTCGCCGAGGATCCAGTCGACGCCGCTCACCTGGCTCGGAGTCTTCGGATTTCCGCGCCAGGCCCGAATGGCGATCTCGCCGATGTGATCGGCAAGGGCGGCGTGGCGCTCTCCGGACGCGCTCGATTCCTTTGTGATCAGCTCGATCAGGCCCGGGATCAACGGCAGACCCGCCTGATCGTAGGAGGGGAGCTTGGGATCGCTCGACTGGCCATGCTCGGCCAGGTAACGGATCATCGAGATGGGCCGAACCGATTGGTATTTGCGTTTCAGGCCCCACGCTGCGATCGCGGCGTCGTGCACGGCACCGTTCAGAGCGAAGTACATCTGCACGTCCCAGCGCAGGCGGTCCGCGGCCCCCGGGCCGATCCGCGACTTCAGCAGCGGCGAGTCCGAGACGGTGTTGGCGATCACGTTCCAGTGGCCGGGCGGAGTCTCCGAGCTGGGCCCGTCGGCCCAGAACTCGGCAAGCACGCGGGCGTAGTCGGCCTGGAGAACGCGCTCGGGCGCATAGGGCTGACCCGTCACCGGATTGACCGCGTAGCCATGGCCGTCATTCGTCCCGAGGGGGTTGTTCCCCAACCCGTCGGGCCCGATGTCGATCACCTGCCCGTCGGCGGGGTCCAGCGCGGCGCTCTTGCGAATGGCGTCGACGGCCGCCTGCTTGTACGCCGCGTCCGCGGGAGTCCCGATCGGCGGCGGACCGGGATCGATCGGCACGCCGTTCTTCGAGGCTGGCAGCGCGAATCCGCGCACGTGGCCCCACTCGGCGCCGATGAAGGTCTGCACCTTGCCAGGGACGGCGAGCCCGTTCTGGGCCACGCTCTGGTCGAGCGCGAGCGGTTGCCAGAAAGTGGCGTCATGCAGGGCCGTCCCGGGCTCCTTGACGACCAGCGGCGCGTTCACGGGGACGTAGCTCTCGTCGGCATAGTGGAGTCGTTCGCGCGAGCCGTCGGTCCTGCCGGACCGGATCACCGCGGCCGCGATGCGATTGCCGAGTGCGGCCGGCGAGCCACCCTTCGTGCTCGTGAAGTCCAGCCGGTAGCAGAGCAAGCGCATGGTCCGGGTGAGCTCGTCGAAGGTCACCCGCACATTGGCGCCGTACGCGTAGCGCCAGAGGAGGACGCGGTATGCCGCGTAGCTGATCGCGGTCTCACGGGCAGCCTCGACGTCGGGAGCCTTGTGCTTCTCGGTGACGAAGTAGCCGTCCGCCTTCGGGTCGTAGGCCGCCCAGGCGTCCCACATCGCCGCCGAGACGTGGAAGAGGTTCCGCGCGTGGGTGGTGGGCGCCGGGAGGTCCCGCCTGATGGCGTCGAGCATGGCCTCGTCCCAGATGCGGGCGACCGAGCGTCCTTTCAGGTCAGCCCGTGTACACCCGTCGATCAGGTACGGCGCAGTCCCGGAGAGGCGCTGAGTCGATCGTGCATAGGTGGTGCTGCGCGTTTGGCGGCGGAAGAAGACGATCCGGTCGGCCGGCACGTTGTTCTTTTCGACGATGCGACCGTCCGGGTAGCGAACAGTGAGCTGACTTACGCTCATCGCCGCGCCGAGTCCGAAATGCACTCGAGGGTCCTGCGACGACAGATAGCTCGCGCCGGCTTGCACCTCGCGCACAAGGCGGCGACCGTCCGGGAGGACCGCAGTCACGATCGCTCCGGGCGAGAAACTCGCGAGCCGAACCGCGAGCCAGTGGCCGACGGCTCCCGTCGGGCGCAAGAGCTCCAGCTTCCCGCCGATCGTATTGATGGCGATGTCCATGCGGCCGTTGTTATCGAAGTCGGCCGTCGTGAGGCCACGGCCGACGACGCGAGGCAGGTCGTACCCGCCTATGAGTGCAGTGCCATCCGTGAATCGAGGTGTAGACCCTGGGGGTGCGCCCATGTTCTCGAGCACCTGGATCGGCTGCGCGTCCCGCGCGAGATTGGTCACCGGGATGCCGCCGTTGGCGAGCATGAGGTCGAGGCGGCCGTCCAGGTCGAGGTCGACCCAGGAAGCACCCCAGCCGGTGAACGTCTTGCCGAACGCCGGTGCGAACGCCGTATGGACGTCGTTGAACGACGATCCGGACGCGATCGGCTGCTTCCCGGTGTAGACCGCATGGCCCTGGCCGCGGGAGTTCGAGACCAACAGATCGGTGTAGCCGTCACCGTTGAAGTCCGCAGCCGCTACACCCATCCCCGCATTCGGGTCGGCTATGCCCGCGATGGCTGCGCGCTCCTCGAAGCGGAAGCCGAGCCCCGCCGGATCGGCCTTCCTTCCGCCGGGCCACGCGACGTTCTGGTACAAGCGGTTCGGGTCACCGTCGTTGGCGACGTAGAGATCGAGCCGCCCGTCGTCGTCCAAATCGGAGAAGACTGCACCGAGGCTGTGATCGAACCGCGCGGCCTCGAGGCCTGCCTGAACGCCGACCTCGCGAAAC
>JALYST010000038.1 GCA_030854665.1 Actinomycetota bacterium | reverse complement strand
CGACCGAGGTTACGCCGCTTCGCGGGAAGAGTGCGCGGGCCAAGCCCGCGCACTCTTATGGGCGCGGGGTGGGCGCAGGTCTCCAACGGTCACGGCTCTCGCGCGACGCGTCCGGTGCCAGGCACGTGACATGTCCTAGGGAGACCAGGCCTCCCCGCCCGTGTCCCAACCGACCAGGCAGAAGGGCGAGATCAGCAATGCCACGCGCTCGAGGAATGCGCGCTCCTCGGGGTCGAGCTCGCCGGCGACGACGGCGACCTCGGCGACGACGTTGCTCTCGTAGGAGATCGGGATCCTCGTCGGCTCGGCCGTCTGCCTTCCCTGTGCCGGGCCGAGCACGAGCTCGCCTTCCTCGACGAACGAGATCCCAACCCATGAGTAGTCACGATGGAGAACGGCAACGACGTCGCGAAGCACCTCGTCGGCGTCACCGCCGTGGTTGAGGATCCCGCCGATCGCCTCAAGCGCGCCGCCGTAACCGCTCACGTCGCGAGCGCTTCTCCCTCGAAGGCGCGAATCGCCTCCTTGTAGGACTCGGGGATCGGCGCGGCTTTGCGCTCCTCGAGATCGACGAGCACGAGCGTCTGTGTCGCCGTCACCATCAGCTCGTCGTCGCGCGCCCGATACGCGGCAAACTCGTATGTGACGCTCGTGCGGCCGATCCGGGCCATCCGCACATAGACCTCGATCAGGTCGTCGAAGACGGCCGGCGCGAGGTACTCGATCGTGCAGGCCCGCATGACGAACTCCTGGCCTTCCTCGCCGATGTCCATTCCGAGCAGGCCGAGGTTACGGTGGTACTCGACGCGCGCGAGATCGAAGTAGGGGAGATACCGGCCGTAGTAGACGATCCCCTGTGCGTCGGTATCCGAGAAACCGACCCGTGCCTGCGCGCTGAACCTGAAAGGTGGTTTCTCTTTCAGCTCCGGATCACCTCGAGCACCTCGTCACGCTTTCGCTCCATCAGCTCGGCAGAGAGCGCTTCGAGGTTTAGACGCAGCAGCGGCTCGGTGTTGGAGGGTCGCACGTTCATGTGCCAGTCCTCCGCGTCCACCGACAGGCCGTCGAGGTGGGAGACCTTGCCTTCAGAGCCGAAGCGCTCCTTCAACTCCTGCAGCTTGAGAGCCACGTCGTCGACGGGCGTGTTCAGCTCGCCGGTAATGAAGTAGCGCTCACGGTACGCAGCCAGGAGCTCCGAGAGCTTCCGCCCCCGCTTCGAGATCAGTTCGAGCATGAGCAAAAACGGGATGACGCCGGAGTCGGCCCGGGAGAAGTCCTGGAAGTAGTAATGGCCGGAGACCTCGCCTCCGAAGACGGCGCGTTCCTCGCGCATGCGGTGCTTGAAGAACGCGTGCCCGACACGATTGACGAGCGGAACGCCGCCGGCGCGCTCGATCGTCTGCGGCACCGCCCAGCTCGCGCGCACGTCGTAGAGGATCTTCGCGCCCGGTGCCTTCACGAGGATCGATTCGGCGAGCAGTGCCGTGACGAAGTCGCCCGGAACGAACTCGCCCGTGTCGTCGACGAAGAAGCAGCGATCCGCGTCCCCGTCGAAGGCGACGCCCAGGTCGGCCTTTTCCGTGCGGACCTTCTCGATGATGAACTCGCGGTTCTCCGGAAGCAGCGGATTGGGCTCGTGGTTCGGGAAGGTCCCGTCCGGCTCGAAGAAGTAGGGCGCCGCGTCGACCGGCAAGCGCTCGAGGACCGGCGGGAGCATGACTCCGCCCATCCCGTTCGCCGCGTCGATCACGGCGCGCAGCGGCGTCACCGCGTCGACGTCGATGAAGGACAGCACGGCCTCGACCCACTGCGGCCAGATGTCTTCCTGGCGGACATGTCCTGGGGTCTGACCCCGAGGCACGTCCTGAAGGGCCATCGCGCGTGCGCGGATGTCCAGCAGGCCCGAGTCCCCGCCGACCGGAAGCGCACCGCGGCGGACGATCTTCATGCCGGTGTACTCCTTCGGATTATGCGAGGCGGTGACCATGATCCCGCCCTCGAGGTCGAGCTCACCGACGGCGAAATAGACCATTTCGGTCCCGACCATCCCGAGGTCGACGACATCCGCACCGGCCTCCGCCGCGCCACGCATGGCCGCCTCGGCCATCGACGGCGACGACAGCCGCATGTCGCGTCCCACGGCGATGGCTTTCGGCTCGAACTCGTCGGCGTAGGCGCGCCCGATCGCGTAGGCGCCGGCCTCGTCGAGCTCGTCGGGGTAGATCCCGCGCACGTCATAGGCCTTGAAGACCTTGGGATCGAGCATGCTGAGGATGCTACTGCCCGCCATTTTCCGGCCGCGGTAGCTACCCGGGTCGTACCTAGAATGGCTCTATGGAGCGGAAACTGGCCACTGTTCTGTTTGCTGACCTGGTGTCGTCTACAGAGCTAGTCTCGGGCCAGGATCCGGAGATCACGCGCCGCCGGGTGACGACCTTTTTCGACGGCGTCCAGCGCTGTATCGAGACCCACGGCGGCACCGTCGAGAAGTTCGCCGGGGATGCCGTGATGGCCGCCTTCGGCATCCCGCGCGCGCACGAGGACGATGCCGACCGCGCCGTGCGGGCCGGCCTGGGGATTCTTGATCACGTCCGCGAGCTCGGTCTCCAGGCACGCGTCGGCATCGAGGCCGGCGAGGTGGTGGTCGACGAGACCGACTCGACCTTCGCGACGGGTGAGGCCGTGAACGTTGCCGCGCGCCTACAACAGGCTGCGGCGCCGGGAGAGATTCTCATGGGCGAGGCCGCCCACCGGTTGACTATCGGCCGCATCGAGGCCGAGTCGGCGGGCCCGCTCGAGCTGCGCGGTTTCCGTAATCCGATCGCGGCGTATCGCGCGATCGCGGCCCGTGACGGTCAGCCCCACGCGAAGGTGTCCGCTCCCTTCGTCGGCCGCACATCCGAGTTCGAGTTGCTCGAGAACACGCTCGAGCGCACGATCCGGGACCGCCGCCCGCACGTCTTCACCGTGTACGGCGAGCCGGGCGTCGGGAAGAGCCGCCTGATCCGAGAGTTCCTCGCGGGCGTCGAGGGCACCACGATCCTCACCGGACGCGCGCTGCCCTACGGGGAAGGCGTGACGTACTGGCCTTTGGCCGAGATGGTCAAGTCGGCAGCCGGGATCACGGACGACGATCCGATGGAGACGGCCAAACAAAAGCTGATCGAGTGCTGCGGCGACGAGGCGATCGCCGAGCTCCTCGGTCTTGCGTCCGGTGTGATGGAAGCGGTCGAAGGGGAGCGCGGCGCGCCTGAGATCGCATGGGCGGCGCGCGAGTTCGCCGACGAGTTGGCCGACGTGCAGCCGTTGATCATGGTCTTCGAGGACATCCACTGGGCCGAAGAGCCCCTGCTCGAGCTGATCGACCATCTCGCACAGTGGGTGCGCGAGCGGGCGCTGTTGATCCTCTGCCTCGCACGGCCGGAGCTCCTCGACGTGCGGCCGGGCTGGGGAGGGGGGCGCGTGCGCTCGACTGCGATCGAGCTCGAACCGCTCGGGCGCGAGGACAGCGAGGCGCTCGCAGACGCACTGCTCGAGGACCACCAGGTTACGCGGAAGGTGCGTGCTCGCCTCCTCGACAAGGCCGAGGGCAATCCGCTATTCGTGGAGGAGACGGTGCGGATGCTCGTCGAGCAGGGAGCCGACGGTGGCGAAAGGATCCCCGATTCGCTCCAGGCGATGATCGGCGCACGCATCGACCGGTTGCCCGCCGGCGCGAAGATCGTGCTCCAGCGCGGCTCGGTGATCGGACGCACTTTCTGGGCAGGCGCGATCGACCACCTCTCACCGGAATACGACTCGGACGAGCTCGAGGACCTCCTCGACGACCTGCTCCTGCGCGACCTCGTCACCCGCGAAGAGCGCTCGACGATCGGCGGAGAGGCGGCGTATCGCTTCAAGCACGTGCTCATCCGTGAGGTCGCCTACGGCGGTCTGTCGAAGTCAGGGCGCGCCGAATACCACACACGCTTTGCGGAGTGGCTGCGCGAGAAGGCCGACAAGGAGTTGATCGAGATCCGCGCGTATCACCTCGACCAGGCCTGCCTTCTCTACGCCGAGCTCGACGGACATGCTCCCGAAGAACTGGCCCGCATGGCGGCGAAGGCACTCGGTTCGGCAGGCAAGCGTGCGCTCGCGCGCGAATCGAACCTCTCGGCGCGGAAGCTCCTGCTTCGCTCGGTGGAACTCGAGCCGACCCTAGGACGTCGATTTCTGGCCGCGCGCGCGGCGTGGCAACTCGGAGATCTTCCGGTCGTGCGTGACGAGATGACCGTCCTCGCCGAGCAGGCTGCAGCCGAAGGCGACCGCGCCATTCAGAGTCGTGCCCTGACAGCCCTGTCCGAAGTGGCAGCCTCTCTGGACGGCGAGCTCGGCCGCGCGGCAGAGCTTGCAGACGAGGCGCTTGCGGTCGTCGAAGCCGACGATCACGACGGTCGCTTCAGGGCGCTCGACCGCCGTGCTCGTGTGGCGAGATGGGCCGGACGCGAGGCGGAGGCCGAAGAATATTTGCAGCAGGCCCTCGAGGCTGCGCGGGCTGCCGCGCGGAAGGACCACGAAGCGAGGGCCGCGCTTCAGCTGGCGGGGATCTACATCGGCCGGATGGAAGAGGACAAGGCCGAGCCACTCATCGCCCGCGCGCTCGCGCTCGCCGATGAGAGCGGCAGCATCGTCGCGCGGGCGAGTGCCGCACAGTCGAAAGGCAGCCTCCATCGCGTGCGAAGGCAGTACGAGGAGGCCGAGGGCTGGCTGACAAAAGCGCTCGACCTTTACCGTGAGACGGCATCGGTATCGGAGATTGCTTGGACGTCCAGGCAGCTCGCCCAGGTCGCGTGGGAGACGGGTGATCCGGCAAAAGCAGAGAAGCTCTTCCGCGAGTCGATCCGCCTGCTCGCGCCGATGAAGGAGCGGGGCACGTTGTGCGAGAGTCAGCGCCTGCTCTCGCAGCTACTCCTCGCAGAGGGGCGGATAGACGAGGCGGAGAAGTTCGCGCTCGCCGGCCGCGAGACGGTGAGCGCGGAGGATGTCCTGTCACGCGCGACGACGCGGGTCGCTCTTGCGCAGGTCCGCGCGGCGCAGGGGCGCGACGAGGAGGCCGAAACTCTCTTTGCTGAGGCCGTGGAGATCATCACCGGCAGCGAACACTGCCGGGTCCTCCTCGACATCTTGCCTCCCTACGCGGAGTTTCTGCGCGCGCGCGAGCGCGAGGCTGAGGCGCTCGAGCTCGAGGCGCGGCTCGCAGAACGCGTGGCGACAGCGGCGTAGAGCTCTTCGCGGATCGCCTGGTTCGACGCCTCGTCGGGCGACTCCGTGATCACCGTCGCGGGACGGTCGAAGGTGCGAAGCGCGAGGCCGAGTGGCTCGACGCGCAGCGTCCCTTCGCCGTACGGGAGGTGCTTCGTCTCGTTGCGATTTGCATACGCGATGTCGGAGAAGTGGATGTGGAACCGCGCCTCCGGAGGAATCACCGCGTCCGCTCCTTCGAGAATCTCCTGAAACTTCGACGTGTCGGTGAAGCCACCGTCCGTCACGGCGTGGAGGTGAGCGAAGTCGATGACGGGGCGGACCCAGCCCGTGCGCGCCGAGATTGCGAAGACGTCCTCCGCAGTTCCCAGCTCGCGTACGCGGCCCATGATCTCCACCCCGAAGGGAACGGCGCGGTCCTTCTTCTCCAGCCGCTCGCGCAACTCGCCGAGCTGTTCGACCACGGAATCGATCGCCGCGTCGCGCTCGCGGCCGAGGAGGAAGCCCGGGTGGAAGACGACGACCTCCGCGCGGGCGGTCTTCGCGATGCCCGCCGAATGGTCCAGCATCCCGACGGCCATATTGAGCTTTTTGCCACGTTCGGCGTGGCCCATGAAGCCTGCGATCGGTGCGTGGACGGAAAGGACGATGCCCGCGTCGCTGGCGAGCTCGCCGAACCTCTCGGCCCAGG
>JALYST010000008.1 GCA_030854665.1 Actinomycetota bacterium | reverse complement strand
TTCGGGCTGTCCGGGGTAGAGGCGGCATACGCCGAGTCGCTCATCGGTCAGGATCCGGCCGATCCCGTCTCCATCTGGAAAGCCCGCTACCTCGGCGATCGCAGCCCCGCCGGCCAGGTGGTGCTTGGGATCGACCTAAAGATCCAGAAGGCCGCCGCCGATGCTCTGGGCGGGCGGAAAGGCGCGATCGTCGCGATCGATCCGAGGACCGGAGCGGTCCTCGCGTCCGTCAGTGTTCCGAGCTACGACGCGAATCAGGTCGTCGACCCGTCGAAACAGGACGCAGCGTTCGACCAGTTAAATCACGACGCGGGCCGACCGCTCCTGAACCGTGTCGCGCAGGGCCTCTACCCGCCGGGGTCGGTCTTCAAGGTCGTCACGGGCGCCGCCGCGCTAGAGATTGGATTCGACCCGACGAAGAAGCTGCGCGTGGACGACCCCTACCAGGCCGATAAGTCGTGGGGAGACTACTTCGTTCGCTCCTCATCTAAGGCGCACGGCCTCTTCGACATGTCCGACGGCTTCCGCCTATCCGAGAACATCTACTTCGCCCAGGTCGGTCTCCAGATCGGAGCCGCGAAGCTCACCGATTACGCGCGACGGTTCGGGATCGGCTCGACGCCCGCGCTCGACCTTGCCGCCGCGAAAGGCCAGCTCTCGGATTCCGGGTCGATCGACCGGCCGACCCTCCTCGCTGATACCTCATATGGCCAGGGTGAGCTCCTCGTTTCGCCACTCCAAATGGCGCTCGTCTACGCCGCGATCGCGAACGGCGGCGTGATGCCAGCGGCTCACTACGCCACCGAGGTCCGCGACAGCGATGGCCACGTCGTCCGTCAGATCGCCCCCGGCCCGGTCGGGCAGGTCATCTCGCCCGCCACCGCAAAGACCCTGACGACCATGCTGGTCGGCGCCGTCGCCGGCCCGGGCGCCTTCGCCTTCGGCGCCAAGATCCCAGGAGTCGATGTCGCCGGAAAGACGGGAACCGCCGAGAACCGCCCGGGCGAGCTTCCCCACGGCTGGTTCGTCGGCTTCGCCCCAGCTCAAAATCCGACCGTGGTAGTTGCCGTGATCGTTGAGAACGCGGCCGACGGCGGAGTAACAGCGGCGCCGCTCGGAGGAGCAGTCATGCGGGCCGCCCTAGGCAAGTAGCACACGCCAGATCCGGCGGGTGGCCCGGCGCAGCGGGTCTCTTACGAAGCGCGGGTGCCCCGGGGCCCGCCAGCAGCGCGCTATGCGCGCTGCAATGGCGGGGAGGGTGCGCGCAGCGAGCGATCCCGGAGCCGGGACAGAACCCGCCGGGGAATCCGTGAGGGAACTGGGCGGGTAGCGCAGCCGTATATGAACTTAGGGTCCTCATACGTTGTTCTCTAGGCAACCCTGATACTTCTGATAGCGGCCGCGATTCAACGAAGAGGGGTAAGTAGCACGGTGGAGAAAGCTCTCGCGGCGAAGGTCAACGGCGTTGTCGAGAACGTCGAGCGGGTCATTTTCGGCAAGCACCACGAGATCGAGCTCGCGCTGGTCGCCCTTCTGTGCCGCGGCCACATCCTCGTCGAAGACGTCCCTGGCACCGGGAAGACGGTGCTGGCCAAGGCCCTCGCCCGGTCGCTCGGGTGCTCTTTCCGCCGCATCCAGTTCACGCCGGACCTCCTGCCCTCCGACGTCACCGGTGTCTCGATCTTCAACCAGCGGACGAACACGTTCGAATTCCGCCCGGGGCCAGTCATGAGCCAGGTCGTCCTCGCCGACGAGATCAACCGGGCGACGCCGAAGACGCAGTCGGCGCTCCTCGAGTCGATGGACGAGCACCAGGTGACGGTCGACGGCACCACCTACCAGCTTCCGGAGCCGTTCCTCGTCATGGCGACCCAGAACCCGATCGAGTACGAAGGCACATTCCCGCTTCCCGAGGCGCAGCTCGACCGGTTCTTCATGCGTATCCAGCTCGGCTACCCGACGGCCCGCGAGGAGATCGCCATCCTCGATGCGCAGCGGATGATCCACCCGCTCGAGACGATCGATCAGGTGCTGACGTCCGAGGATCTTCTGCGGGCGCAGTCGGCCTCGCGCGAGATCCACATCGCCGAGTCGGTGAAGAAGTACGTGGTCGACGTCGTCACGGCCACGCGGTCGCACCCAGACGTCTACCTCGGCGCATCGCCCCGCGGATCGCTCGCGCTCTCGCGCGCGGGGCAGGCATTCGCGTCGATGAACGGCCGCGACTACGTCGTGCCGGACGATGTGAAGGCGCTCGCCGCGCCCACGCTCGCGCACCGGCTGATCCTTCAGCCGCAGGCGCGGCTCAAGGACCTCGCGGCGACGACCGTCATCGCCGAGATCCTGGCCTCTGTCCCGGTCGAATCGACCTCCGCTCAAGCGCTTCGGGCTTAGGACCCCTTGAAGCCCTGGCGCTTCGCGGTCCTGTGGCTCGTTCTGTTCATCGTCGCCGTTTCGACGGGGGTCGAGCTCCTCTCGTACCTCTCGTATCTCGTCCTCTTCGTGTTCATCGCTATGTCGGTCCTCTCGCGCCTCACGCTCGAGGGCCTCTCTGTGAAACGAACGTTGGGGCAGTCGTACGCGCACCTCGGCGACACGATCGAGCTCTCGTACGAGCTCACGAACGACCACGCCCTTGGGAAGCTCTGGCTCGAGGTCTTCGAGAAATCGAACTGGCCTGAGCCTCTTCCGGGTCGTGTCCTTTCGATCGGCGGGCGCAAAACGCGCAAATGGAAAGTGCTCGCCAAGGCCCAGCGGCGCGGCCGTTTCCGGCTGGGCCCCATCGTCCTCCGGAGCGGCGATCCGTTCGGGCTCTTTGCGACCGAGGCGCGCATACCTTCCGAGGCGCTCCTTCTCGTCTATCCACGCGTGGCTCAGCTTCCGTTCTGGACACTCCCGGGGTCGCTGCTCGAAGGCAACGTGCTGACGGGGCAGCGCTCGTTGCAATCGACGTCGATGGTCATGGGCATTCGCGAGTACCGGCCGGGCGACGCCATGAATCGGATCCACTGGCCGTCGTCGGTTCGCCTTCGCCGCCTCCACGTGAAGGAATTCGAGCTCGACCGAACCGCGGACCTCTGGATCTACCTCGACCTCGACGGGCGCTGGCACCACGGCGACGGCGAGGACTCCACCGAGGAACGAGCGGTCACCGTCGCCGCCTCGGTCGTTCGCAAGGCGCTCGACGGTCACCGCAACGTCGGCCTCGTCACGAACGGCAACCGTGCCGAGGTGCTGCACCCAGACCGTGGGACAAAACAATTCGGCAAGCTCATGCAGTACCTCGCGGAAGTGCATGCCGGAGGTACGCGGACGCTCCAGGAAACGCTCGTGGAGACGCTCCCGCGTCTCCGGCGCGGCGCGTCATGCCTTCTGATCACGCCTTCGCTCGATCGTGCCTGGGTCCGGCCGGCCAGCACGCTCCGCGAGACGTCGATCGCGACGCAGGCTGTGATCGTCAGCCCGCCCTTCGACCTCGACGAGCGCGACC
>JALYST010000282.1 GCA_030854665.1 Actinomycetota bacterium | reverse complement strand
GAGCGGCTGTCCGTTCGGAGACTCGTCGCCGCTGCACGACGTGCTCGCCCCGGTAGCCGTGCATTCGCCCGCAGCGGTGCCCGCATGAGCGCGGCCGCGACCGTGAAGCTGACAATCGACGACGTCGTCGTCGAGGTGCCGAAGGGCACCGGACTCGTCGAGGCTGCGCTCGCCGCGGGGATCGAGATCCCCGTCTTCTGTTACGAACCGCGACTCGGGCCGCCGGTCGGCGCCTGCCGCATGTGCCTGTGCCAGGTGGAGCCCGGCCCGCCGAAGCCGCAGGCCGCCTGCACGCTGACCGCGCAGGAGGGGATGGTCGTACGCACCGCACTGACGTCGCAGGTCGCGGCCGACGCGCAGAACGCGACGCTCGAGTTCATCCTCGTCAACCATCCGCTCGACTGCCCGGTGTGTGACAAGGGCGGCGAGTGCCCGCTGCAGGACCTGACGTTCCGCTACGGCCCCGGCAACACGCGCATGACCTTTCCGAAGCGCACGTTCGAGAAGCCGATCCCGGTCTCGCCACTGATCGCACTCGACCGTGAGCGCTGCATCCTCTGCTACCGCTGCACCCGCTTCAGCGAAGGCGTGGCGGAGGACGGCCAGCTCGTTGCGGTCGACCGCGGCGCGGGGTCGATGATCGCGACGTTCGGGGACGAGCCCTACCGCGCGCCGTTCAGCGGCAACGTGATCGAGCTCTGCCCGGTTGGCGCACTGACGTCCACGACGTATCGCTTCGAGGCCCGACCGTGGGAGATCCAGGACGTCCCGACGGTCTGCGGGATGTGCCCCGTCGGCTGCAACGTCAACGCGACGACACGCGAGGGCAAGGTCAAGCGAATCCTGTCGCGGAACCATCCAGAGGTGGACGACGGCTGGCTCTGCGACAAGGGCCGCTTCTCGTACGCGCATCTGCACGCCGAGGACCGCCTGCGCGATCCGATCCTGCGCGTGCGGCGGCGCGGCTTCGAGGAGGTCTCATGGGAGCGCGCGTTGGACGAAGCCGAACGGCTGCTCCGCGAGTCGGACGGACGCATCGTCACCGCGCTCTCGGGCTCCGAGACGGTCGAGCAGGCCTACGCCCTCGGGAAGCTCCTCCGCCGCGGCCTCGGTGCGCACACGGCCTTCTTCCCGGAAGAGATGTCGGATGCTCTGGATGCTTACCGCCTCCCGCTTTCGGCGATCCGCGACGCCGACGTCGTAGCCGTTCTTGGAGACGGGCCCGTGATCGAGCGTGCGCCGGTGGTCGAGCTCTGGATCAAGGAAGCGCGCCGGCGAGGCGCGCGCGTGCTCTACGAGCTGGACGAGGAGGCGGTGCGCGGTGCCGACCGGGCGATTCTGGTCTGGTGCGGTTCGGGTGGCCACGGCGGCGCGACCGTTGCGTCACTTGCGCAACGTCTCGGCGCAAACGGCGCGTTCTACATCCCGGACACCGCGAACGGGCGGGGCGTCTGCGATGCATGGTCATGCTCAGACGATGCCGAGTCTCCGAGCCCTGACCCGGTCGGCCTGCTGATCGTGTCCGGGGACGAGGCCGCGGCCAACCCGGACGTGCGTGCTCTCGCGGAAAAGGCCGAGCGCGTCATCGTGATCTCGATGTTCCAGGGGCTTGCCGGAGGCTGGGCGGACTTGGTCATGCCGGGGACCGGCTATCTCGAGCGTGACGGCACGTATGTGAACCTCGAGGGACGCATCCAGCGGTTGCGTCGCACCGTCATCCCGCCCGTGCCCGACGAGCTGGCGTGGATCTCGAAGCTCGCCGAGCGCTTCGAGGTCGAGCTCTCTCCCTACCCGTCTCTCGTGTTCGAGGAGGTCTCGGCGATCGCCTTCGGCGGGATTCCCTTCGGGGAGATCGGCGAGCGTGCGCCCCTCCCGGCGGCCACGGGCACGACCACTCCGATCGAGGTGCCTACGGAGCCCGCGCCAAGCGGCCACGGCCTGCGTCTCGTCCGCTACCGCCCGCTCTTCTCCGGCCCAGCTGTCGAACGCGTGCACGAGTTGGAGTTCCAGCGCCCGCAACCCGAGGCCGAGCTGTCGGAGCAGGACGCGCGCGCGCGAGGAATCCGAAACGGCGAGGAGATCACGATCCGGTCGAACGGCAGCTCGATCAGGTTGCGCGCATGCCTGAGCCGCGAGCTGCGGCCCGGTGTCGTGCGCATTCCCGAGGACTTCGCAGGCGACCTGCAGCCGAGCGTGGAGATCTCGAAGTGAGGGAGCCTTGGTGGATCTCCCTGATCAAAGCCGGGGTGATCGTGAACCTGATCATGCTCGCGTTCGCGTACACGACGTGGCTCGAGCGCAAGCTGCTCGGACGCATGCAGAACCGCTACGGGCCGAACCGCGCGGGCCCGTTCGGACTGCTGCAGCCGTTTGCCGACCTGGTCAAGCTCGTGCGCAAGGAGAGCTTCTTCCCGGTCGCCGCGCGACACCCCCTCTACATCGCGGCGCCAATCATCTCGATGTTCACCGCGCTCGCCGCGTTCGCCGTCATTCCGTTCGGTGCCGGCTGGCAGATCTGGCGCTACCACGTCGACGGTGAGATCGCGAACGTGTCGATCGCCCTGATCCTGATCTTCGCTCTCGGCTCGATCGGCGTGTACGGCGCGATCATCGGCGGCTGGGCGTCGCAGTCGAAGTATTCGCTGCTCGGCGCGATGCGAACGTGCGCGCAGCTCGTCTCCTACGAGGTGTCGCTTGCGCTGTCGGTGCTCGGCGTGGTCCTGATGGGCCAGTCGCTCAATCTCGTCGACATCGTCAACAAGCAGGGCGCGACGATCTGGTTCTTCATCCCGCAGCTCGCGGGGCTGCTCGTCTTCTTCTTCGCGATGATCGCCGAGACGAGCCGGCCGCCCTTCGACCTGCCGGAGGCCGACACCGAGCTCGTCGCCGGGTACCACACGGAGTACGGCGGCATGCGCTGGGGTCTCTTCCAGACGGCGGAGTACATCAACATGATCACGCTCTCCGGCCTTGCGGTGACGCTCTTCTTCGGAGGTTGGCACGGGCCGTACGCTCCGCTCGGCCCACTGTGGTTCCTGCTCAAGGTCTTCGCGTTCGTGACCGTGTTCATCTGGATCCGAGCTTCGGTGCCGAGACTGCGCTACGACCAGCTGATGCGCTTCGGGTGGAAGATCCTGCTGCCCGCAGCAACGATCAACGCCGTGATCACTGCCCTCCTGGTGGTGTGGGTTTCATGAGCCCCCAACCGCTCGACAGCGTCAAAGGCTTCGCCGTCACGTTCCGTCAGCTCTTCAAGAAGCCGATCACCCAGCAGTACCCGGAATACAAGCGACCGGTTTACCCGCGTTTTCGCGGCCGCCACCGCCTGCACCTGCACGACAACGGGTTGGAGAAGTGCGTCGGCTGTTCGCTCTGCGCGGCTGCCTGTCCCGCTGACTGCATCCGCGTCGTCGCCGAAGAGAACACGCCGGAGAACCGCGTCTCTCCGGGCGAACGGTATGCGCGCATCTACGAGATCAACATGAGCCGCTGCATCTTCTGCGGCTACTGCGAGCTCGCCTGCCCGTTCGACGCGATCACCCTCGGCAACGAGTTCGAGATCTCCGAGTACTCGCGCGACGACCTCATCTACACGAAGGACATGCTGCTCGCGGAACCGATCAAGAAGACCCCGGTCGCCGACCGGGACCTCTACGACACGCCCATCCCGTACTACAAGGATCACTCGTGATCGTCGCAAGCGTCGGCAACGTGCTGGTGTGGGCAGTGTGGGTTACCGCCGCGTTCGCCTGTCTCGGCTCCGCCGTCGCGGTCGTCTCGTTCTCGAACCCGTTCTACTCGGCGCTCGCCCTGATCGGCAACCTCGGCTCGCTCGCCGTCCTGTACCTGCTGCTCTCCTCCGAGTTCGTCGCGGCCGCGCAGGTGCTCGTCTACGCGGGCGCGGTGATGGTGATGTTCCTGTTCGTGATCGCGTACGTCGGGCCGCGGACGGAGTCACCTTGGACGGGCGGACCGAGCTGGCAGGCGATCGGCTCGGTGCTGGCCGCGGGCGCGCTCCTGGTGGAGATCGTCGTCGTGATCGGGCTCAAGGCGGGTGGCGCCCTTTCACATTCCCACGACGTCGGCGCCGCCTTCGGCACCCCGAGCTACATCGGCGAGCTCTTCCTGACCGACCATTTGCTCGCGTTCGAGATCACCTCCATCGTTCTGCTCGTCGCTGCGATCGGAGGCGTCGTCCTCGGAGCGCACTCGCGCACGACCGCCGACGAGGTGCCGCCGCTGTGATGGGCCCGAGCACTGCGTGGTATCTCGGCGTCGCCGGCTTCCTCTTCGGCGTCGGCACGCTCGGCGTCCTGATCCGGCGCAATCCGCTCATCGTCCTGCTCTCGCTCGAGATCATGCTCAACGGTGCGAATCTGGCCCTGATCGCCTTTGCGCGCAATCTGAACAACGGCGACGGGCAGATCTTCGCACTCGCGGTGATGGCCGTCGCGGCCTCGGAGGTCGTCGTCGGGCTGGGCCTGATCGTCGCGCTCAACCGCAAGCGCGTCCCTCTCGACGTCGACCGGCTCAGCTCGCTCCGCGGCTAAATGATCTACGGCGCCTGGATCTGCCTGCTCTCCCCGCTCGCGGCCGCGGGGTTGATCACGCTCGCAGGAGAGCGCATCTCCCGCCGCGGTGCCGGTTACCTGGCGACGCTTTCGTGCTTCGTGGCCTTCGGCGGCGCCGTCGCGACCTTCGTCGGACTGCTGGGACGCGAAGGCGAGCAACGCAGCGTCGTCTCCACCGCGTGGACGTGGATCTCCGGCGGCTCCTACCGATCCGGCTTCGAGGTCATGATCGACCCGCTCTCCGTCTTCATGATGCTGATCGTCTCCGGCGTCGGCGCGCTGATCGTCGCTTACTCGATCGGCTACATGGACGGCGACAACGAGGAACGGCGCTACTTCGCCTACATGGCGCTGTTCGTCTTCTCGATGCTCCTGCTCGTTCAGGGCGGCAACCTGCTGCTCTTGCTCGCGGGCTGGGGCATGGTCGGGCTCTCGTCCTACCTGCTGATCGGGTTCTGGCACGAGCGGCCGAGCGCGATCGCGGCCGCGAAGAAGGCGTTTGTCATGAATGCCATCGGCGACGCGACCATGGCGCTGGCGCTCTTCCTGCTGATCAAGAAGGCGGGGTCGCTCGAGTTCGGCATCCTCGGGGGCGAGTACAGCTCGACGGTTGCGACCCTGGTTGCGCTCGGCCTGCTCGGCGGCGCGGTCGCGAAGTCGGCGCAGTTGCCGCTGCAGACGTGGCTGCCCGACGCCATGGAAGGCCCCACGCCGGTCAGTGCCCTCATCCATGCAGCGACGATGGTGACCGCGGGCGTCTATTTGATCGTGCGCACGCACGCGATCTTCGAGTCGGCTCCGCACGTCGCCGACCTTGCGGCGGGCCTCGGCGCGGGCACCCTGCTCGTCGCCGGCATGGTCGCGCTCGTCCAGGTCGACATCAAACGCGTGATCGCCTATTCGACGATGTCCCAGATCGGCTACATGTTCCTCGGCGTCGGCCTGGGCGCGTACGCGAACGGAATGTTCCATCTGATGACGCACGCCTTCTTCAAGGCTCTGCTCTTCATGGCGGCCGGCATCGTCATCCACGCGCTCGCAAACGAGCAGGACATCCGGAAGATGGGCGGCCTGCGCCAACTGATGCCCAGGACGTACCTCGCGTTCCTGATCGGGTCGCTCGCCCTTGTGGGCATCTTCCCGTTCGCCGGCTTCTTCTCGAAGGACTCGATCCTCGCGGCCGCGCTGGACCGTGGGGCCTATGGCTACGTGCTCTGGGTCGCGGGGCTGGCCGGGACGTTTCTCACAGGCCTCTATACCTTCCGGCTGCTCTTCGTCGTCTTCTGGGGCGAACCGAGCCCGTTCGTGCGCGAGCACTTCCACGCGCTCAAGCGTGACGTCGTCGGCCTGTCGCTTGCCGTGCCGGTCGCAATCCTCGCCGCGCTTTCCGTCGTCGGCGGCTGGATCCAGTGGGTGCCGCTCTGGCACCCGATCGAGACATGGCTCCAGACGGCCGCGGAGCCGACAGTCAGCCCCGAGAGCTGGCAGGAATGGGTGACGTCCGCGCTTGCGTTGCTGTTCGGCCTCGGCGGGATGTACGTCGCCTGGGTCCTCTACGGCGCGCGCCAGAGAGCGGTGCCGCGCTTCGCGTTCGCGCAACGCGTGCTAGAGCACAAGTTTTACTTCGACGAGTTGTACGACGCGCTCTTCTATCGACCCACGGTCTGGGCTGCAAAGGGCTTCTACCGCTGGATCGAACAACCGCTGATCGACGACTCCTCGACCTCGCTGGGTCAGGACACGCGAGACCTCGGCCGCATCGTCGCGCGGGCCCAGACCGGTCTCCTGCGCACGTACGCCCTTGCGATCGCTTCGAGCGTCGCCGTCCTCGCCATCGTCTTCGTGGCCGTCAGATGACCACGCTGCTGATCCTTCTTCCGCTGGCGGCCGCGCTCGTCATCTGGGTGCTGCCGCTCAACGACGTCTCAGCCGGCGCGCTGGCGCTGCTCGCCGCGCTCGCGGAGGTCGGCGTCTGGATCCAGCTCGTCGCTCGCTACGACTTCGGCCAGGGCGGGCTCCAGTTCGCGCAGCAATGGAACTGGTTCAACGATCTGCATGTCTCGTACCACGTCGGCGTGTACGGATTCTCGGTGTGGCTGATCGGTCTGACCGTCGTCGCGATGGCCGCCGCGATCGCCTACGGATTCTGGGCGGGCCGTGACCGGATGCGCGCATACCTGGGACTGATGCTCTTCCTCATGAGCGCCGTCGTCGGTGTCTTCACGGCGCAGGACTTGCTCCTCTTCTACGCCTTCTTCGAAGCGATGATGATCCCGCTTTACGTGCTCGTCGGTGTCTGGGGCGGGCCCGGACGGATGGCCGCCACGCTGAAGTTCGTGCTCTTCACGATGGCCGGGTCGTTGCTGATGCTCGCCTCGGTCGTCGTCTACGGCCTCTCGGAGAACACCTTCGACCTCGTGCAAATCGGCCAGAGCTCGAGCAACTGGATCTTCCTCGGCTTCGTCGCCGCGTTCGCGATCAAGGCGCCGCTCTTTCCACTCCACGGATGGCTGCCGGACGCATACCGCGAGTCCTCGCCCGAAGTGGCCGCAATCCTTTCCGGCGTCGTCTCGAAAGCTGCTGTCTACGGCTTTCTCCGAATCGCGATCGCAAAGTTCCCGGAACCGGCGCAGCACTACCGCGCATCCATTCTGGCCCTCGCGGCCATCGGGTTGATCTACGGCTCGTTGCTCGCGTTTCGCGCACCGGACATCCGCGGCGTGATCGCGTACTCCTCGCTCGCGCAGATGGGCCTGATCACGATGGGCGTCTTCTCGGTCAACGATCTCGGGCTGGACGGCTCGGTGCTCCTGATGGTCAACCACGGCCTGGTTTCGACGACTCTGTTCCTGCTGGCCGGAATGGTGGAACGGCGAGCGCTCACGGGGGAACTCGCACGGCTTGGCGGCATGGCGCGTGGGCGGCCGGCACTGGCCGCTGTGCTGCTGACCACCGGCGTGATCGCGCTCGCGGTCCCGCTCTCGTCGGCGTTCGCGGGTGAGTTCCTGATCCTCGCCGGAGTGTTCCGGCACGGCTGGGGCTGGTCCGTCGTCGGCGCGGTGGCGATCGTGCTCGCAGCGGCCTACGTGCTGCGCCTCGTGTCGGCGATCCTCCATCGCGGCGTCGGCCCCGCGGTGTCCGACGCTGCGCTCGACCTGCGGCCGGCGGAGCTCGGGATCGTCGTGCCTCTGGTGGCGTGCCTGCTCGCACTCTCGGCGTGGCCCGCCGCGATCACGCAGCACTCGTTTCACAACGATCGCGGCCAGGCCGACGTGGCTCGGGGCTTCAAGTGATCCCACGACCGGACATCGACTGGTTCGCGCTGGCGCCCGTCAATTCGCTGCTCGCGGCTTCCGCGCTTGCGCTCCTCTCGGCCGTCCTCGCTCCGCCTCCTGCGCGCAAGACGGTGACGGCAACTCTGTGCGCGCTCGGCTACGCGACGGCGCTGGGCTTCGCGATCGCGCTGTACATCAGATCAGCCCACGGTCACGGCGTCGTCGTGGACGCGTTCCGCCGCGACCGTCTGGCCGAGCTGACCGCGATCGTCGTTGCCGGCTCGGGTCTGCTTGCAACGGCGATTTCGTATCGCGAGCGCTGGCGCGAGGATCACATCGGCGAGTACTACGCGCTCCTCGCCGCCGCGGGAGGCGGGATGCTGTTCTTCGTCGGCGCGAACAACCTGATGACCCTCTTCCTGGCGCTGGAGTGGTTCTCGATCTGCCTCTACATCCTCTGCGCGATCGATCGCGACCGACTCAGCGGCCTCGAGGCGGCGCTCAAGTACCTCATCATCGGCGGCTTCGGCTCCGCAGTGCTGTTGTTCGGAGCCGCGCTCGTGTACGGCGCCACCGGTGCGATCGACTTTGCCGGCATTGCGGCTGCCGGCCACGAGCATGACGCCCTGCTCGTGTTCGGCCTCGCCATGATCATCGCCGGACTGGCGTTCAAGGCGTCCGCGGCACCGTTCCACATGTGGACGCCGGATGTCTACGAGGGCGCTCCGACCCCGCTGACGGCATTCATGGCGGCAGCCACGAAGACCGTCGCACTCGTCGTCACGCTGCGCATCCTCGTCACCGCGTTCCCTGGCGACGCCTACATCTGGACGCGAGCGCTGGCCGTGATCGCAGTCGCCTCGCTGGTGATCGGCAACCTCGGCGCGCTCGTGCAGAAGGGCGTGAAACGCATGCTCGCCTACTCGTCCGTCTCGCACGCCGGCTTCATGCTGATCGCGGTCGCGTCGAACTCGAGCCTCGGCGGGCGGGCGCTGCTCTACTACCTCATTCCCTACGCGGCGATGTCGCTCGGCTCGTTCGGAGTGGTGGCAGCGCGCGAACGTGAGCTCGGGGTGCCCGTCACCTTCGAGAACATGGCCGGTTTCGGCTGGGAGCGCCCGCTGCTCGGGATCTCGATGTGGATTTTCATGCTCGGCTTTGCCGGCTTCCCGCTCACAGGCGGCTTCATCGGCAAGTTCTATGTCTTCGCCGCTGCATATCGGCACGGCTGGACCTGGCTCGTGATCGTGGGCGTGCTCGCAACGCTAGTCAGCCTCTACTACTACCTGGGTCTAGTGCGTGCGATGTTCATGCGCCGCACGGAGGACCTGCAACTGGCGCCGATCGGCGGCTCACCTCCGCGCGACGCCCTGCTGCAGACCGCGGTCTTCGCCTGCCTCGTCGTCACGGTCGGATCGTTCTTCGCCGTCCAGCCGCTGATCGACGTAGCGAAGCACGCCGCATCTTCGCTGCCGTTCTAGCTCTTCGCCGGCCGCTCGAGCGGTGAACGAAAGACGGCCGACTCCGGCGCGAGCTCTCGCGCCATCCGCAAATGGTGTTCGGCCGCAGCCTCATCGCCGCGCTGGCGGAGAAGCAGCGAGTAGTTGTAGTGCCCCTCGGGGTCTTCCGGGCGCGCCTCCAACGCGCGCCGGTAATGGTCCTCCGCCGCCTCGAGCTCGCCCTGGAGCTGAAGAAGCACGGCCAGGTTGTTGTGCGCTTCGCCGTACTTAGGCCAGAGGCGGACGGCCTCTCGGTATTCCCTCTCCGCGGCGGCCACGTCGTCACAACCTTCGAGCAGGAGGGCGAAGTTGTAGTGAGCTACGGGATCCTCGGGACGAAGGCGAAGCGCTTCCCGATATTGCTCCATTGCCTTCTCGACCTGGCCGCCCCGCTCGAGAAGAATCGCGTAGTTGACCCGGGCATCTGCGTATTCGGGCCGTAGACGCAAGGTCTCACGGTAAAGCGCCAGCGCCTCGTTGATCTCGCCACGCCCGGCGAGGAGGTTGGCGAGAGCTTGATGCGCATCGACGTAGTCCGGACGGAGCTTCAGCGCCGCCCGATAATGCTCCTCCGCACCGGCGAGGCTGCCGCGCGCCGCAAGCAGCGCAGCGTAGTTGTAGTGCGCGTCCGGATAGTCGGGACGGAGGCGAAGAGCCTCCTGATAGTGGCGCGCGGCCTCAGCTTGGTCGCCCCGAGAGCGAAGCAGGACCGCGAGGTTGACATGCGGCTCCGGATAGTTCGGCCTGAGTCGCAACGCCTCCCGATAACAGTCCGCCTCCTCGTCGCTCCACTCGCGCTCGGTACCGATCAGCGAAACGCCGCGCAGGAACCAGTCCTCAGCCGTGAGTTCGTCGCCGGGCTTGGCGGCCAGCGCCGCCTGGTCGAACGAGGCGATCCGATACACGGTGCGTGCTGGGAGGTAGTCGCCCTTAAGCGCAAGCGTGCCCACCTCCTCGAACTCGTAGAGTGGCAGGTCGATCAGGTCCAGCACGCCTGCTGTCACGTAGAGCGAATCGGAATCAGCTTCGCTCTCGACGCGTTTGGCGATCGCGTTTCCCCTACCGATCCAGCCTTCGGGCCCCTCGAGGCGCGTGCACTCACCGAAGTGACAGCCGAGGCGAAGCGACAGATGGGGCAATGCGCTGAGCGCCGTCAGCGAGTCGGTCGCAGCTCTCCAGGCCTCGATGAGTCTCAGACCGAACCGCACGGCCGCATCGGCGCTCTCGAACAGGAACATGTGCCCGTCGCCGGCCCATTCTCGGTACACGCATCCGTACTGACCCGCGAGAGACTCCGCGAGGTAGCGGTACTCGGCCAAGATCCCGACCATCTGCTCGCGCGGGAGCCGGTGCCATGCATCGGTGTGCCGCTCTAGATCAGAGAAGAGCACCGCCGCGTAGCGGGTCATCATCGCGGGGCTTGTCGCGCTCGCGCTCACCAGCGCATAATCACGCGAACGCACCACGATGGAAAGGGGGCAAGGTCCGTGCCTAGATATATGGTCGAGCGCAGTCTGCCGGGTTTTAGCGAGTCGCAGCTACCGGAAGCCGCAGGGACAGCGAAGAGCACGAGTGAGCAGATGTCGCAAGAGGGGACTCCGGTCCGATATCTCCGTTCCACGTTCGTGCCGCAGGAGGAGAAGTGCTACTGCCTCTTCGAGGGCGAATCGGAGGAAGCCGTGAAGACGGCGCAGGAGCGCTCGGGCCTTCCCTACGACCGAATCGTGGAGGCGCGCTTCATCACCGCCGACCAGGTCTAGACGCCGCGACTCCTTCCTCGTCGTGCACAGCCGGTAGTGCGTCCGTTGCCGCGTCTTCCCGGCTTGCTTCTCGGCCGTGAAGTAGCCAAGGGCGGCGAGGCGATCGACGCCTGAGTCAGGCCGCTTCGGGAACCGGCGACCCTTCGGGCACGGGCGTGCTCGGCTCGGTGCGCAGCGGGCGTGCCGCCCAGGTGGGCAGCCACCAGTTCCAGCGGCCCATCAGCATCATGATCGCCGGAACCAGCAGGGCGCGGATCACGGTTGCGTCGAAGATGACCCCGGCTGCGAGCCCGATCCCGAACTGTTTGATGTCGGTGCCCGGACCGGTCGAGAGCACGAAGAAGGCAAACATCAGCACGAGTGCCGCGCTGGTAACGAGCTTCCCTGTGCGCGCCAGTCCAAGTCTGACCGCCTCGCGGGTGCTTGCCTTCTCGTCGTAAGCCTCGCGCATGCGCGTCAACATGAAGACCTCGTAGTCCATCGAGAGCCCGAACAAGAAGGCGAAGATCATCAGCGGGATCCATGGGATGATCGACTGCGTCGCGGGCACACCCCAGATCGCCTCGGAACCGTGACCCTGCTGGAAGATGAAGACGATGATGCCGAAGGCCGCTCCGAGCGAGACCAGGTTCAGAACCACGGCCTTCAACGGCAGCAGCAGCGAGCGAAACGCGCGCGCCAGCAGGACGTAGGTCAGCAGAACGACAAACAGCAAAACGTACGGGAAGTTGCCGTACACCGCGTGCACGAAGTCGCGGTCCTCCGGCGCGACGCCGCCGAGGCTTGCGCCGGCGGGCAAAACGTCCTTCACGCGGGAGATCGTCCCGCGCACCGCCTTGCTGGAGCCGTCCACACTTGGGATCGCTTCGACAAGGGCGAGACCATCCTTCCGCCAGCTCTCCGGCGCCGTCACGCCGGTGATCCCCTCGATGCCGCGCAGGCGCTGAGCCACCTGGGCCGCCTTGTCCGCGGGCGTCAAGACGATGAACGGCTTCATCACTCCCGCGGAGATGCCTGCGTTCGCGAGCACCTGACGGCCGGTGACCGCATCGCCTTGGCCGGGGAAGTCCTTGGCCTGAGCCTCACTCGGATTGAGCTGGGACCCGAGCGCGAGCAGCACGCCGACGATCACAGCGCCTACGGCGGCGACGGGAAGCGGCCTGCGGATGACGAGCCCCGCCCACTTGCCCCACCAGCCCAACTCGGGGTCGGTAACGGTGACGAAGCGCTTCGGCATCACGCGCAGCTTGTTGATGCGGTGCCCGAGCAACGAGAGCAGCGCAGGGAGGAGCGTGATCGAGACGATCACTGACACCGCCGGAATCAGCATGCCGCCGATCCCGATCGACCTGATGAACGGCAGCGGCAGCAAAACCATGCTCAGCAGCCCAACGGCGACCGTCGAGCCCGAGACGAGGACCGACCGGCCTGCATGCGTCATCGTCTGTTCCAGGGCGGTCTCGACGTCCTCGCCGGCGGCCAGCTCTTCGCGGAAGCGGAAGATCATCAGCAGCGCGTAGTCGATGGCAACCCCGAGGCCGACGAGCGCAATCAGGAACTGGACGATGATCGAGACGTCCGTCACGTATGTCAGCAGCCACACCAGGGTGAACGTGTTGAGGATCGAGGTCAAAGCGATGGCGAGCGGAATCGCCACTGCGGGCAGTGTCCCGAACACGAACATGAGGATCACGAGCGCTCCGACACCCCCGATCAGCGCCTCCGTCAGCACGCTGGGGCCGGTCCCACCCTCGCTCGACGCGTCATAGAGCGGCAGGAGGCCGGTGAGGTGCGTCTCGACGCCCGGCGGCGCGTTCGCCTGCAGCACGGCTCGCACGGTCTTGATGCGAGGCGTGGTCGAGAAGGTGTTCTGACCCGGCGGATAGATCTCCGCGAACGTCGTGTGGCGGTCACTCGACACGTAGGCGTTGTCCTGCGTGTCGAAGTAGGAGTTGACGCGCGAGCCCGGGTTGACCGCCGCGGCCCTCTCGATCGCCGGCGCCAGATCCTTCTTGGTGACGTCGCCGCTCGACTGGAGGACCGCGACGAGCGGCGCCAGCTCGCCGGACTCGAACGTCTTCACCACCTTCTGGTTCGTCTCGTAGGCGGAGTAGCCCGGAATCGAGAACGACTCGAACCAGCGATCGGCGACGCGCATCGTCGCGAACACGCCGAATGCAGTCAGCAGCACCCAAAGCGCGACGAAGCGACCGCGTCGGCGGTGCACGAGATGGGCCAGGCGGGCGAGCATGTTCTGCTTCTACCTGCGGCGGTACGCGCGGCGCAACTGTGAACGCCTCAGGCCGACTCGGGAACGGCGCGCCCGCCGGGCAAGAACGCGCCGATCAGCACAACCGTGTAGAGCAACAGCACGAGGACGAGCGCCGAAACCGCAAACTTGGGAACACCGCCGATCACCGCCGGGCTCCGCAGCGCCGCGCTGAGCACTAGGAAGAGCAAGGACAACCCTGCCAGGGCCGGCCGGACCAGGCTGCAGCGCGACTCCAGGACGTCTCCGTAGCAGTCCAGAGCGAGCACGAAAGCCGCGGGAATTGCGAGGAGCAGCAACGCGAGTGCGAGGCCATGGCCGCCGCCGGCATCGGAGAGCAGGGCCGCCAGGACAAGCAGGGCCGGAAGCAAGCGGCGGGACATCCTCACCAAGCTTCGACCTCACCTCGGACGTTCCTTTACGCTCCCCGCCGCCACCTACGAAAGAACAGGAGACCGATGGCTGCTGCGTCGCTGACCTGGCTGGGACACGCATCATTCCGCCTCGACTCGCCGGGCGGTAAGCGCGTCTACGTCGACCCGTGGCTCGACAACCCGAAGTGTCCCGAGCCCGAGAAGGAGCCGGAGCGCTGCGACGTGATCGCAGTGACACACGGCCATTCCGACCATCTCGGCTCCGTCGTCGCGATCACTCAGAAAGTCGGTTCGGTGCCGATCGTCGCGATGATCGAGCTGAAACGCTGGCTGCAGGGGCAGGGCGCGCAGACCGACGACCTCCCCGGTCCGAATAAGGGCGGGACCGTCGAGGCCGAGGGAATCAAGTTCACCCTCACAAACGCGTTCCATTCAAGCTCGGCCGACGACGGGACGTACCTGGGCGAAGCCGCCGGCATCGTGATCGAGCTCGAGGACGGCAAGAAGATCTACTTCGCAGGCGACACCTGCGTCTTCGGCGACATGCAGCTCATCGGTCGCATCTACTCCCCCGACGTCGCCGTGCTGCCCATCGGCGGACACTTCACGATGGACCCGCGGGAAGCCGCAGTGGCCTGCGAGCTGCTCGGCGTGAAGCGGGTCGTTCCCTGTCATTACGGGACGTTCCCACTCCTGGCCGGAACGCCTGAAGAGCTGAAGCAACTGGCGAAGGGCGTCGAGTTGCACGTAGTCGACCCGGGCGAGTCGATCGAGCTGTGAGAGAGCGCTGGTTCGGCGCGACGGGACGCCGTGTCCCTGAGATCGCAGTCGAGGGCGAGCTCGACCTCGGCGAGGCGCTCGTGCTCGACGACGTGTCGGATGGGCGCGAGCTGCAGGAAGCGCACGCGACCGGACGGCCGATCGTCGTGCGAGCCGCTTCGGCAGATGCGATCAAGGCTGCGCTTGCGCATCCGGAGGTTGCGGCTGCGCTCGTTCCGGTCGAGCGACGCGATCTGCTCGACCTGGATCTGCGCGAGCTGACGTATGGCCCGTAGTGACGTCGTCGCGACGTACTCGATCGTCGCTTGCGATCTCGGCGCGGGTCAGTGGGGCGTGGCGGTGCAATCGAAGTTCCTCGCCGTCGGCTCGGTGGTTCCCTGGGCCGAGCCGCACGTCGGCGCGATCGCGACGCAGTCTTATGCGAACCCGCGCTACGGCCCCGACGGGCTCGCGCTCCTGCGTGAGGGACGCTCGGCCGAGGAGGTGGTCGAAACGCTCACGGCCGCGGACGCCGGCCGCGGCGAGCGACAGGTGGGCATCGTCGACAAACATGGCCAAGCGGCCACGTTCACCGGAGACGAGTGCCACGACTGGGCCGGCGGCCGCACAGGAGATGGCTACGCCGCTCAGGGCAACATCCTCGTCTCCGAGGAGACCGTCGATGCGCTCGCCGTGACGTACGATCAGAACGCGCACCTCTCCCTCGCTGAACGGCTGCTCGAGTGTCTAGCCGCTGCGCAAGCCGCAGGCGGCGACCGGCGAGGCCAGCAGTCAGCGTCGCTGCTGGTGGTGGAGAAGGACGCCGGCTACGCGAACCTGTCGGACGTCGTCGTCGATCTCCGCGTCGACGACGACGAGCGCCCGATCGTCGAATTGCGTCGCCTCTACGGATTGCACAGCGAGCTCTTCGGGATCACGCCGCCCGAGGACTGGGTCGCTGTCGACCAGGCCCTCTCCGCGGAGCTACGGGACCGCCTCACCAAGCTCGGTTACGACGGCGAGCTGGGCAGAGCGTTCAGCGACTGGGCGGGCACGGAGAACCTCGAGGAACGTGTCGACGGGCTCGAGCGGATCGACCCGGTCGTCCTCGGCGCGCTGCGCAAGCAGTCCGACTAGGGCGCCGAGGGCGCGCGAACACCCTTCAACGTCACGAATCGATAGCCGCGAGCGCGAACGGCCCGGATCACCCGCGGCAGCGCGTCCGCGTCGATCGTCCTGCGATCCCGTGAAGACCCGAGGTGCATCATCACAATCTCGCCCGGAACGAGGTGATCGGTGACACGGTGCGCTGCGCCCGCGACGCTCTGCGAAGGGGCGCCCATCCAGCCCCAGGTGTCGACTGTCCAGCGCACCGACGCATAGCCGAGACGGTGCACGATGCTGAGCGTGCGCCCGTCACGCGCGCCGTACGGGAAGCGAAAATACGGCTGCGGATCGCGGCCGGTCGCCGCCTTGATCAGCGACTCGGCCCCGGTGATCTCCCCTTCCGCCGACCTTGTCGAGAGCCGGCGCAGGTCGAGGTGATTGATCGTGTGATTCCCGACCGGATAGCGGCGACCGATCGCGCGCGCGAGGGTCGGATAGGCCTTGAGGAAGTGACCGCTGAGAAAGAACGTCCCGGTCACCCGCTCTTGGCGCAATACGGCTAGAACGGCTTTGGCCCCGTCCGCGTTGCCGCCGCCGTCGAACGTCAGCGCGACGACATGCTGCCTTGTCTGCAGTCGGACGAGCTCGCCCGCGACGATCGCCGGCGGCAGTGCGTGAATCACGCGTCGCCCGGGAGGCGCAGGCCGGCGGCCCGCGTACGCAAGGCGGGAACCGGATCCGCCGTGGGCTGCGCCACGAGCATGACTGCGCCGTAACCGTCGCCGATGAGCGCGTCGACGAGCAGCTGGAGGCCGAGCGCGAGCGCGAAGGCCTTGTGCGCGTGCTCCCCGCCGAACGGCACCAGCTCGTCTTCCGAGGCCGCCCCGGCGATCACGTCCCCGTAAGTCACGCGTCCCATCGAGACGTCGCTGACGATCGGTCTACCGTCGGAGCTCGGGATCGCGATGGCGAGCGGATTCGTCCCGGTGAGCTTCGGCCCTCCCTCCGGATGCCCGAGCCGCGGCGGGGAGGTGGCCGTCAGGACGGCCAGGAGCCCGCCTGCGGCGACGCGACGCGCCCAGTAGCCGAGCACTCCGGTCGGGAAGCAGTCGCGCGCGACGATCAGCCGCGCAGCCTCTGGCGGATCCTCGAGCTGGCCCGCGCAGATCGCCGCCAACGTCAGGTAGCCGAGCGCGCCGCGGCCCTCCCAGCGCTCGTAGCAAGCCTCGGCGAGGACGCACTCGGGCTCCGCAGCCGGATCGACGCCGGTCAGCGTCTCGAGCCATTCGACACGCGCGAGCCCATGCCCGCGCTTGCCGCGCCGCTCGGCGTCGAGAAAGTGGTCGGCAAGGGTGCGGGTGTCCTCTTCCGAGAAACCGAGCGCGCGAATCCGCTCCTCGACCTGCACGGCGGCGAGCATACTTAGGCGATGGTTCCGGAGGCGAAGCTCGAGAACGGCGTCCCGCAGGGCGAGGGCTGGTTCGTCGTCAACGCGCGCGATTCCCGCTGGCTGCACAACGAGCTCGGCGCGTACTGCCCCTTCGAAGGCAAGGACCATGCTGCGTTCGAGCAGCTAGGGATCAACCTGAACGTGCTCCCTCCGGGAATGCCGATGGCGATGTACCACGAGGAGCCCGGGCAGGAAGGTTTCCTCGTCTTGCAGGGCGAGTGCCTTCTGATCGTGGAAGGTCAGGAACGTCCACTCGAGGCCTGGGACTTCGTCCACTGCCCGCCAAAGACGAAGCACGTGATCCTCGGTGCCGGTTCAAGCCCTGCAGTCGTTCTTGCCGTGGGAGCCCGCAAGGGCGGCGCGAGCTATCCGGTTGACAAGACGGCGGTTCGCCTCGGCGCTGGTGTCGACAAAGAGGTGGCCTCACCCGCGGAGGCCTATGCGAAGTTCTCTCCGGCCGAGGAAGGGCCGGCGCCCGAGCTCTCCTAGCCCGAGACGAGCGTCAGCGGCTTGACGATCGTGCCGCGGTCGAGCGTGAGCAGTTGATCGGCGATCTTGCGGATCTCGCCCGCACTCTCCGAATCTGGGGCAGTCGCCATGAGCGGCTCCCCCGCGTCGCCGCACTCACGCAGCAGCGGATCGAGTTTGACGCGTCCGAGCAGTGGGATCTCGAGCTCGGCCGCGAGGCGGTCACCGCCTCCACGACCGAAGACGTCGCCGGTCATGTTCTCGATCACGCCCACGAGCCGCATGCCAGTCTTCTGCGCCATCACGCCGGCGCGCGACGCTACTTCGTGTGCGGCCGCCTGCGGCGTGGTCACGACGATCGTCTCGGCGCGCGGCAGCAGCTGTCCGAGCGAGATCGCGACGTCGCCTGTTCCGGGCGGCATGTCGACGACGAGCACGTCGAGTGCTCCCCAGTGGACGTCCGAGAGAAACTGCTCGAGCGCGCGATGCAGCATCGGGCCGCGCCACATCACGGGTGCGTTGTCGTCGAGGAAGAAGCCAATCGACATCAGCTTGAGATCGTGCTTCACCGGCGGGACGATCATCTTGTCCACGAGCACCGGCTTCTGACGGATGCCGAGCACGTGCGGGATCGAATGGCCGTAAACGTCTGCATCGAGCACGCCAACCTGCTTGCCGGCCTGCGCGAGCGCGACCGCAAGGTTCGCCGTCAGCGTCGACTTGCCGACCCCGCCCTTGCCGCTACAGACGGCGAGCACACGTGTCGACGCGTCGAGCGAGAGACCCTTCGAGCGTTCCTGCAGGCCGCCTCGGAGCTTCGTCGTCAGCGCCTGGCGCTCCTCGGGCGTCATCACGTCGAACCCGAGCGCAACGCGCTCGACGCCCGGCACGTCCCGCAGCACCTCGGCCACCTGTTGCTGGAACGAATCGCGCAGCGGGCAACCCGCGATCGTCAGAGCGATGGTGACACGCACGTCGCCGCCGTCGATCTCGACGCCGCGGACCATGTCGAGCTCCGTCACAGGCTTGCGCAGCTCCGGGTCGATGACGCGCTCGAGCGCCTTCATGATCAGATCATGGTTTGGTTCGCTCACGAGTCTGAGCCTACCCGTTCCAATTTCTTGGCCGCGGGCGCCAGCGGACGCGGATCCTCCAGCACCGAGCCGTAGAGATCGCCGTGCTCTTCGATCCGCCGAAGCGCCTCTTTCATGCCGAAATCGCGCGGCCTGACCTTCAGCGTCAGCTCCTCCCAGCGCAGCGGCGTCGAGACCGGAGCACCCGGCTTCGGCCGAACGGAGTACACGGAGGCGATCGTCTTGCCGTGGCCGTTCTGACGGTGGTCGACCAGCACGCCTTCGCGCTTCTTCTTCAACCACTCGGTGGTTACCTTGCCCGGATGGCGCTGCTCGAGGAGACGAGCCGCCTTCTCGGCAAAGTCGTATGTCTGCTCGAACGTCGACCGTCGCGTGATCGGCGCGACGACATGGATCCCGTCCGCGCCGCTCGTCTTCACGTAACCCGGCAGCTCGAGCTCCTCGAGCAGCTCGTGGATGAGATGAGCGACGTCGATCGCGAGCTCGAACCCGTCGTCCGGCGGGTCGAGATCGAACAGAACGAAGTCCGGACGGTCGGGCTTGCCCACGCGCGAGTACCAGGCGTTCATGTCGATGCAATGCATCTGCACCATCCAGAGCAGCGCCTCGGTCGAGTTGACGAGCGGGAAGTCGACGAGCCGCGACTCGCCCTCGCGCGGCCAGGTGCGGAACTGGCGCGTGGGAATCCAGTCCGGCATTCCCTTCGGCGCCTGCTTTTGGAAGAAGCCCGGCTTGTCGATCCCTTCGCGGTAGCGCTTCATCGTGAAGGGACGGTCGCGCAGATGCGGCACGATCGTGGGGCCGACCTGTTCGTAGTACTCGAACAGGTCGCCCTTCGTGATCCCGTCCTCGGGAAAGAGGACGCGGTCGGGCGAGCTCAGGTTGACAGTCTTCGCTTCAGCCATAGCGCATTCCGCACTGCGAACACTTCCCAGTCGTTGTTGAAGTACGCATAGATCTCGACCTTACGGCGCCAGTCATCGAAACGCGTTGCCCACTCTTCCAGCTCCGAGGGGTTGTAGTTGCCGCCGCGCCCCCGTGAGCCGTAGTGGAAACGCACGTACGTCCAGTCCGTGGTGAACTCGTGCGACTGAAACGCCTTCACCTCGGGCCGATCGGCGATCACGAGCGCCGCACCGTGCTTGCGCAGAAGCTCGTAGACGGGTTCGACGAACCAGCTCGGATCTCTGAACTCGAAGCAGTGACGGCCGGGAGGCAAGGCATCCAGTGCTGCGCTCAGCCGTTCGTCGTTGCGGCGGAAGCTCGCCGCAGCTGCCACAGAACGGGGCCTAGCTTGGGAGAGCGCGCGAGCGGCTCGAGTCTCTCGTAATAGCGCTCGATGCCGCCACCGAGGTCCGTGAGCCGTTTGATGTGTGTCAGGTAGCGGCTGGCCTTGACGGCGAAGACGAAGTTCGCAGGCGTCTCCTCGACCCAGCGCGCGACCGACGACTTCAGCGGAAGGCGGTAGAAGGTGTTGTTGATCTCAACTGTGTCGAAGTGCTCCGCGTAATGCTGGAGCCACAGCCGCGCGGGCTTCCCTTCGTAGAACTCTTCCTTCCACGACGCGTAGTTCCAGCCCGAGCAGCCTATGCGGACAGGGCGTGCGACAGCCGGCGGCATAGCTCCGGCGTTCCCGCTGCGACGACCCGTGAACGCCCTTCCAGGTCGAGCGGCGCTGCAGCGAACGGCGGCGCGTCGGGCAGATCGATCGCGAGGGCGCGCTCGCGGACGAGCAGCTGGGCTGCTGCGATATCCACCGCTCGGGCCGGCTTGAGGGAGCAGACGGCGTCGATGCGGCCGGCAGCGAGATGACAGAGCGAGAGCGCGAGAGAACCCATGATCCGCAGGCGGTAGGCCAGGTCGACCACGGCCGCCGCCTTCTCGGCGACGAGGGCGGTTCGGGTCGCCTCGAAGGCGAGGATCTCGATCTTCTCCTTGGGTAGCTCGCTCTCGAGCGGCCTTCCGTCGAGCCTCGCTCCCTCGCCGCGAGTCGCCGTCCACTCCTCCTCGGTCCCGAAGTCGTGGACGAAGCCGAAGTCGACGTCGCCCATGGTCGGCCCGGAGGCGACTGCGATGGAGAGCGCGAAGAAGCCGATGCCGCGCTTCGCATTCAGCGAGCCGTCGATCGGATCGATGACGATGTACGTGGCGCCGTCGCCGATCACACCTACCTCCTCGGAGACGATCGTCAGACCGTCGAGCCCTTCGAAGCGGGCAAGGATCGCGCGCTCCGCCGCAGCGTCAATCGCTGTCGTCTCGTCGCCACCCTTCCCGGACCCGACGACGGGCTCACGGTCGGATCGCAGCGGCAGCTCGGCGAGCACGCCGCGCACGTCCTCGGCCGCAGCGCGGCAGAGGGCGAGCCAGTCAGTCAAGCGGATGGAAGAGCAGGCCCGAGGTGAGCTTGGGATAGAAGTAGGTGCTCTTCTGAGGCATCGTCTCGCCGCGTCGCGCGACCGTCCAGACGTCCTCGATCCTGGTCGGACGAAGCAGGAACGCCGCTTCCGCTTCGCCGCGGTCGACCGTCGCAACGGCTTCGGCGCGCTCAGGTGTGTACGTCACGCCGTCCGGTGCGATCCGCTCGACGATCTCGGCGTCGAGGCCGTCGCCGTCCAGCAACTCGTACTTCCCGTCGCGATAGAGGACGACGCCGGGCAGATCGTCTCCGGGCTCCTCGATCGGCGTGCCACGGGCACCGTTGACGCGCTCGGCTATTCGATGCGTAGGGAAGATCGTCAGCCCTTCCTGCTCCGTCGGCACGAGGACGACCATGAGGTAGGGCGAGCCGCCCTCCTGTGCGTATGCAACGGCGGTCTCGTAGCGGTGATGACCGTCCGCGATCAGGAGCTCGGTGTTCTCGAAGTTCGGAGCGTCCTCGAGACGCCAGACCTTGTCCCCTCCGCTCTGGAGATCGGGCTCGCGCTCAGGCAACTGGAGCGGATCCCCCTCGTAGAGGAGAAAGATCGGCTCGAGCTGCGTGCGAGTGGCGCGGAGGAGCCGGAGCCGCCCCTCTTTCGGCCCGCTGTGCGTGCGCTCGTGCGGCAGGACGACCCCGTTCTCGTACGGCTCCGCTCGGAGCGAGGCGACCAACCCCGTTCTCGTGCGGGAAACGCCGTCCGGGCCGACGTAGTCCTGTGAAAGGAGCCAGTAGCCGGGCTCCTGGTCCCTGGCGAGCACGCCCTGTTCGCGCCAGTCCGTCACGTCCCGGCCGGCCTGCTCCTCGTCGTCGGGAAGCGTCAGATGGACGACGTTGTAGGGGCTGCGCGCCAGGTACTCCTCGCGCTCCCTGGGCGAGAGCACGTCATACGGCGGCGCGACCAGACGCTCCAGCGGGCCTGCCTTCGACTCGTCGTAGCGCTCGGCGCGGAACGGCTTGACCACTGCCATTTGGCCGACCCTAGCATCCGGGTTCGGACCTAGACTTGCGTCGTGAGCGTCACTCGCCTTCGGCTCGTTCCCGCGGTGGAAACCATGTTTCCCCCACGAGCCCCCTTCTTTAGAAATCGGCCAAAGGTCGGTCGATGAGCGCAATCGCAGAGCTGTCCGAAGAGCGGGTCGTCGAGGGCGTCTATGCGGTAGCGCGCAAGCAGCGGCTCCGCACGAAGGGCGGCGCTCCATATCTCGCGCTCGAGCTCGTCGATCCGAGCGGCCGCATCGACGCTCGCGTCTGGCACGACGTCGAGCTGCTCGACGCGCGCTTCGCCGAGGGCGACGCCGTGCGCGTACTCGGCCGAGTCGAGAAGTTTCGGAACCGTCTCCAGGTCGACGTGCGCACGCTCGAGGCCGCGCCGGAGGCGGACCCAGCGGAATTCGCGCCGGCGTTGCGGCGGGACGCCGACGAGCTGGACGGCTTTCTGGAGTTCCTCGCCGGCGAGATCTCGCACGATGGCCTGGCGGGGGTCGTGACCCGATTCTTCTCCGACGACGTGTTGCGCGCGTCGCTGCGGCGGCTGCCTGCTGCAGAGAATCACCACTCCTATGCGGGCGGCCTGCTCGAGCACACGGTGGGCGTGGCGACGATCTGTCGTGAGACGGCCCAGCTGCATCCGAGACTGCGTTCCGATCTGCTGCTCGCGGCGGCACTCCTGCACGACGTCGGCCGCGTGGCCGAGCTGACTTCGAACCTGACGTTCAGACAAACCGACGAGGGCCGCCTCCTCGGGCACGTCCACCTCGGGTTGCGCATGGTCGAGGAACGGAGCAGCGGAGTTCAGCCCGATGCGCGCTCAGAGCTGCTGCATGCAATCGCCTGTCATCACGACGCCCGGGCTGCGCGTACCGCCGAAGCGTCGGTGCTGTATTACGCGAACCAGCTCGACGCGGTCGCCGCGACGCGACCGATCCCCGACTAGTTAGCGTCAGCCGATGAGATCGATCGCGCTCGCGCTCGGCGCGAGCCTGACTTGGGGGGTCTCGGACTTCTTCGGGCCGCTGAAGGGGCGAACGCTCGGCGTACTACGTGCGCTCGTGTACGTGCAACTCGGAGGGCTCGTCGCGATTGCCATGGTCGTCGCGATCCGAGGGAAAGGGCCTGCGGACGCGGGTGCGCTGTTCGCGATTCCGGCGGCGATCTCGGGCACGCTCGGTTTCTACGCGTACTACCGCGGGATGGCCGTCGGTGCGATGAGCATCGTGGCCCCGATCGCGGGGATCTCCGCCGCCATCCCTGTGGTCGTGGGAATCCTCAGCGGCGATCGGCCCTCCCTCTGGCAATGGCTCGGAATCGCCGCGGCGCTCGGCGGTGTCTTCCTGGCCTCGCGAGAGCCCGGCCGCGGCGGCCGTGTGGCGGCCGGGGTCGGCCTCGCGCTGCTGGCGGCCATCGGGTTCGGAGGCTACTTCCCTCCGATGCACGCGGCAGGGACCGCCGACTTCTGGTGGGCGTCCCTGATCTTTCGCATGACATCCACGTCCGTCATTCTCGCGGCGGTCGCAATCCGGCGACCGCCGCTTGCCGCCGCGCCGATCCAGGCGTCGCTGCTGGCGCTGATCGGGATCGGCGACATGCTCGGCAACTTCCTCTTTGCAGCGGCCTCGACGAGCGGTCTCGTCAGCATCACGTCGGTGCTGGCGTCGCTGTATCCGATCGTGACCGTCCTCCTGGCGCGCCTGGTGCTCAAGGAACGTGTCGCGCGATCGCAGGAGGTGGGTATCGCATTGACACTCGCCGGCGTCGCGCTCATTTCAGCCGGCTAGCCGCTTACAGCGGAAGCTCCGAAACGCGGCGGTCGATCTCGTCGCGGATCTTTCGGACCGTCTCGACGTCCTGGCCAGCAGGGTCTTGCAGTTCCCAATCGATGTAGCGCTTGCCTGGGATGACGGGGCACGCATCCCCGCAGCCCATCGTCACGACGATGTCCGCCCACTCCGCGTCGGCCGTGTCGAGCCGCTTCGGCACGCGGTCCGCGAGCTCGGGCATCAACTCGGCGACCTCCACGTGAACGCGTGCCGCAGGGGTGGTCCCAGCCGAGCGGGCGTTGCCGCCGCGTCGCTCGTACAGCGTCTGCGCCATCTGGGAACGCCCGGCGTTTTGGCGGCAGACGAACAAGACGTTCATGAGCCGAGCGCTTCGCGCAGCTCCGCAATCGCCTCGGGCACGAGCCGGTAGTAGGCCCATGTGCCGCGTCGTGACGACTCGACGAGCCCAGCCTCGCGCAAAATCTTGAGGTGGTGAGAGATAGTCGGCTGCGAGAGCTCGAAGGTCTCGGTGAGGTTGCAGACGCAAACCTCATCAGCTGCCGAGAGACTGTTGATGATCGCGACGCGCGTCGGATCCGCGAGCGCCTTGAAGCGTGCGGCGAGCTCGTCGCGCTCAGGCGCCGTCAGCGGCTCGGTCTCCGGACCGCAGCAGATCGCGGGGAGAACGGCGATTGACTTCATTGACATCGATCAATATAGTAGTACATCGAAGGACGTCGATGAAGGGAGCGCCATGAGCACCGATCTCAAGGAAGAGGTCCGCGCCCGGTACGCCGAGGCCGCCGTCCGGGCCGACGCCGGCCAGGGCTGTAGCGGCGAGGCCTGCTGCGCGGAAAACGGCTGCTGCGGAGACGCCGGCCCCGATGCGTTCGGTGCCAACCTCTACGACCCACAGACGCAGGCCGGTCTTCCCGAGGCCGCGCTCCTCGCGAGCCTGGGTTGCGGCAACCCCATTGCGGTCGCCGACCTCCACAAGGGCGAGGTCGTGCTCGACCTCGGCTCCGGCGGCGGCATCGACGTCCTGCTGTCGGCAAACCGGGTCGGTCCTGAAGGTCTTGCCTACGGCGTGGACATGACAGACGAGATGCTCGAGCTCGCACGCCGAAACGCGAGCGACTCCGGCATCACCAATGCCCACTTTCTCAAGGGCGACATCGAGAACATCCCGCTGCCGGATGCCTCGATTGACGTCGTTATCTCCAACTGCGTCGTCAATCTTTCGACCGACAAGCCGCAGGTGCTGCGTGAGATCTTCCGGGTGCTGCGTCCCGGTGGACGGGTCGGGATCAGCGACGTCGTCGCAGAGGATCGACTCTCCCCTGCAGCGCGCGCCGAGCGGGGGAGCTACGTCGGCTGCATCGCGGGTGCACTATCGAAAGCCGAGTACGAGACTGGCCTCGCCGAGGCCGGCTTCAGAGAAATCTCAGTCGCTTTCACGAATCGCGTCGCGGACGGCATGCACAGCGCGATCGTCAAAGCAATCAAACATTGAAGCGAACGTTCAAGACGTCGCCGTCCTGAACCACGTACGTCTTGCCTTCGAGACGTTGGAGGCCGCGCCGCGCAGCCTCCGCGTGGGAACCCGCCTCGACGAGGTCTTCCCAGCGGATCACTTCTGCACGGATGAAGCCGCGCGCGATGTCAGTGTGGATCGTCTCAGCCGCCTCCAGGGCCGTCCGTCCCCGCCGCAACGACCACGCCCGGGTCTCCTTGTCGCCCGCTGTGAAGAAGCTGATCAGTCCGAGCTCGTCACTGAGGCGGCGCACCACTTCCTCGAGCGCGGACGCCCCCTCGCGAAACGCGGACGCGTCTTCGTCAGACATCTCCGCGAGCTCGGCCTCGAGCTTGAGATCGATCCCGCTGGTGCCGTTCTCGACTGCGATTAGCGGCTTCGTCGTGAGCGGTTCGAGCCCGGGCGGCAGCTCGGAGGGCCAGTCGGCAAGAGTTCCGCCGGCGTCGACGTGCGCCAGCACGCGTTCGAGCTCGGCCACCTCCTGCTTCAGCTTCAATTCGCCCGACCTCGCCTGCTTCGTGACGCGCTCGAGCCGCCGCTCGACGTGATCTCGATCGGCAATCAGCAGCTCGAGCCGCAGCGTCTCCAGGTCGTCGGCAGGGACCCGGGTGCCTGAGAAGCCGTCGAGGACGACGAGCAGCGCATCCACCTGGCGCAGATTCCCCAGCAACTCGGGCCCCGTGCCCCGCACCTCGACGACTCGAATCGCCGCTGGTGTGACCTTGCGAGGCTGGATCACGCCGGCGATCTGGGTGAGCCGGGAATCAGGGATACCCGCCATGCCGACGTCTCCGGTCGCGCGCGCACCGGTGAGCGCGTGGAACAGCGTCGACTTGCCGGAGCTCGGCAGCCCGACGATTCCGACCTCGAGGGCCAAAGCTACGGCTCCGCGGTACGGGAGATCTGCTTCTGCAAAGAGACGAGCGCGCGGTGTTGAAGTGACTTGATCGCGCCCTCGGTCTTGTCGAGGATCGTGGCCACGTCTGCGTTAGGCAGATTGAAGACGAGCTTGAGCGTCAGCACCTGCTGTTGCTCCGTCGACAGCCCTTCGATCAGCTCGAACATGCTTTGCCGTCCGATCGACTGCAGTGCGGCGGCCTCGGCCGAGGGCTCGCTCTCGCCTTCGGGCTCCGGCACCTCTTCCTCCGGCTGCCACCGGCGGTTTGCCCGGAAGTGGTCCATGGCGAGGTTGTGCGCAATCCGGAAGAGCCACGCGGAGAACGGCGCAGACTGCCATCTGAATCGCTTGATCGATTCGAGCATCTTCAGAAACGTCTGTGTCGTCAGATCCTCGGCGTCGTGCCTGTTGCCGACGCTCATGTGCAGATAGCTGTAGATGCGATCGAAATGGAGCAGGTAGAGCTCCTCGAGTGCGCCCCGATCGCCCTGCTGGCCACGCTCCACGAGGCGGCGAATCTGGGTCGTCGAGTCTTTCGCGCGACGCGCAGCGTCCTGGGTGGCTTCGTCGGCCATCAGCGCGGGGATGCCCCGGTGGGGAGCCCTTCTAACTCGGAGAACGGCCTCAAGCGGCGGCCGAGCCGAACCCGACGCGGCTCTCGCGCGTAAACCTCTTGACGTAGACGACGCGCTTCAGGGCGATCGTGTAGCGACCGTCTTCTGCGTCGAGTGCCAGAGCAGCCTCACCCGTGCCCGCACGGAGCTCCGCGGAACCGAGCGCCTGCTCGAGAGCATCCGCGGCGGCCGGCGAGACGAGGGCGCCCATGATCTGGCCGCCGTCGAACGCGATCTCGATTCGTACCCGTTCCGGTTCAGCCACCTGCAACCACCTCCGAGAGAACGCCGTGGACGGAATCCGGGTGGACGAACGCGACCTCGAGACCGAACAGACCTGCGCGCGGCTGTTCGTCGACCAGATCGGCGCCCGCATCGGCAAGTTCGGCCAGCGCCGCATCGAGATTGCTCACTTCGTAGGCCACGTGGTGCATCCCGGGCCCTCGCTTCGCGAGGAAGCGGCCGACGGGCGTGTCCTCGCCGAGTGGCTCGAGCAACTCGACGCGGCTCCCGCCGATGCGGACCGACGCGGCACGGACCCCCTGATCTTCCACCGTTGCGCGGTGCTCGACCTGCGCGCCGAACAACCGCTCGTACGTGGCGAGGGCCGAGTCGAGGTCTTCGACCGCGACTCCTAGATGGTGGATCCCCCGGGCCTGCACGGGAGCGATGCTATCCGCTCGGCTGCTTACGCCTCGCTGGGCAGCGAGCTGACGGCGCGAGGCGTGCCGACGGTCTCGGACGCGCGCGACTCCGGCTCGACGTCGGCCAATAGGAGAAGCACCTCGTCGCGCATGAGGGTCTCCTTCTCGAGCAGCGCCTGACTCAGACGGTCGAGTGAGGCACGGTGCTTCTCGATCAGCCGGACGGCCTCCGCGTAGGCGCCGTCGGTCAGGTGAGACTGTTCGTTGTCACGCATGCGCTTCGTCTCTTCAGAGAGCCCGTAGTTATCCGCGCGCAGCGTGCGCGACGTGACGACATCCGACATCCCCCACTCGAAGACCATCGCCCGCGCGATCTCGGTCACCTTCTCGAGATCGCTCGCGGCGCCGTTCGTCACGCGGCCGAAGACGACCTGCTCCGCCGCGCGGCCCGCAAGCGCGATCTTCAGCATGTCGACCAGCTCTTCCTTCGACTCAAGGTACCGGTCCTCGTTCGGCAGGTGGAGCGTGTAGCCGAGCGCGGTGCCGCGCGAAACGATCGTCACCTTCTGCAGGTGGCCGAGCTCGCCCATCAGATGCGACATGAGCGCGTGCCCGGCTTCGTGGTAGGCAAGGATCCGGCGCTCCTTGTCCGTCAGGACCTTCTTCTGTTGCAGGCCGGCGACCACACGCTCGAGCGCGTTGTCGAAGTCGAGCGCACTGACGTACTTGGCACTGCGTCGGCCAGCGAGAATGGCCGCTTCGTTCGCGATGTTCGCAAGGTCCGCGCCGGTCAGACCGGAGGTCTGGCGCGCGATCAGCTCGAGCTGAACGTCGGACGAGAGCGGCTTTCCCCGAGTGTGCACGTGCAGGATCGCCTCACGACCTTTGCGATCCGGTGGCGCGACGAGCAGCTGGCGATCGAACCGACCCGGACGCAGCAGCGCCGGATCGAGATCCTGGAGGCGGTTCGAGGCACCCATGACAACGACCTGAGCGCCAGACGAGAAGCCGTCGAGCTCGACGAGCAACTGGTTGAGCGTCTGATCCTGCTCGCGGTTGAAGCCGTGGCCAGTTCGGGCTGCTCCGACGGCGTCGAGCTCGTCGATGAAAATGATGGAGGGCGCGTGCTTCCGCGCCTCGTCGAAGAGCTTGCGAATGCGCGCTGCTCCGAGGCCGGCGAACATCTCGACGAACGCTGACGCGCTCTGCGCGTAGAACTTCGCACCCGACTCGTTCGCTGCTGCACGCGCCAGCAGCGTCTTTCCCGTTCCGGGCGGGCCGTAAAGCAACACGCCCTTTGGCACGACTGCACCGAGCTCCTCGAAGCGTTTTGGGTCGCGGAGAAACTCCACGATCTCCAGCAGCTCGGCCTTCGCCTCATCAGCGCCCGCGATGTCCGCCCACTCGATCGCCGTGCGCGGGTCAACCATGACCGTCGCCGGCTTGACGCGCGGCATGAGCTGCAGCATGCGCCAGAAGATGTAGAGCAGCACGCAGTAGAACGTCAGGCCCAACAGTGGCCACCAATTGACCACGAAGTCCCTGAGCATCACCATGTAGCTGTGTAGATCCACCCCCGGCATCCCTTACTCATCATCTGCATGGGGCGCCCCACGTCAACCGGGCGTCCTAGAAACTGCCGGCAACTCCCTCAGCGGTGGTGAATTCGACCCCCTGTTCGCGCCAGGAGGCCATACACAGCGCCACCCGCTCGTCGTCGAGCCCCCGGGCTGCGTCCTCGACGAAGCGCACTTTCAGCCCTCGGGCCAGGAAGCCGCGGATCGCCGCAGCGTCGCAGACGTCCGTCGCGACGCCAAAGACGACCACCGCGTCAGGATTGAGCCGGTCGAGAAGCCGTTCCGTGTTCGGGTTCGTGAAGACGTCGAAGTTCTTTTTCAAGATCAGGAACTCGCGCCCCTCGAGGTAGCGCTCGGGGAGTGGCTCGAGCGTGATCGGAACAGGATCCTCCTGCTCGGTCTCCGGGATCTTCCGTGCGCCGCGGGTGCCCCGGAGGCAGTGCGGCGGATAAGTGTTCAGGAAATCGGGCTCCGCCGCGATCTCGGCGTCGGTGAGCTCGTGATCGTCGGCGGATGCGACATGCACGATCCCTGCTGCGCGCGCGGCGTCAACGAGGCGCTTCATCGCAGGGACTGTCTGCTCCGCACCGGGGACGTAAAGCTTCCCGCCGGGAAGCATGAAGTCGGCCTGGGTGTCGACGTCCCAGAGAACGGTCACGTGACGAGCTCGAGCCGTGGGCTCGGCTTGTACGTGCGGCCGATCTTCGCGGACGGGCGTCCGTCCGTAAGCACGATGTCTGCAGTGAAGTCGTTCGAACCACGGATCAGCGACGAGCCGACGCCGTACGCGTCCACCGGCACACCCTTCTCCTCGAACTCGATGATCTTCTCGATCGTGAAGCCGCCCGACGCGACGATCTTCACGTGCTCGAAGCCGTCGTTGTCGAGCGCGTCGCGCACCTTGTGCACGAGCCGCTCGTTGACACCCGTCGGCTTGAAGTCTCCCATCCCCTCCCAGAGCGAGCGGTCTACGAGCATCTCCGACGTATCGAGGCGTACGCCCCACAACCTAGGCCCGAGCGTTCGCGCGACGTCGAGTGCCGTCTGCACGGAATTGTTCTCGAAGTCGACGAGCACGGTGATGTTGATGTCGTCGGACGCCCACTCCGCGAACTTCGCCGCGGCGAGCACCGTGTTGCCTCCGTAGGACGCGATCAATGAGTGCGGGACCGTGCCGATCCCACGGCCGCCCCACCACGAGGCCTGCTCATCGGTGGTGACGCCGATCGGGGCACCGACGACGCGGCCCGCGACATATGCGGCGTAGCCGTCCCCCGTCTGCACGCGGTGATGATCGTGTCGGGCGGGCATGAAGATGATCGGCTTGCCGTTTGCGGCCTCGAGCACCTGCACGACGTTGGTGGTGATCAGCGTACGGCGGGCGAGAACACCGAGGTACGCCGTCTCGAGGTGAGCGAAAAGGGTGTAGTCCCCCTCGATCGTCATGACCGTCTCCCAGGGCGCTACCCGGTCACCGTCGTAGAGCGCGTGCACGGTGAGCTCGTCCCAGTCGTGCGAGCAGAGCTTGAGGATCGCGATCGCCTCGTCCATGCCGCCGAGATACGCATCCCGCTTCTGGAACGTCTGCATCACCACGCGCGGATGCCGCCCATCTTGCAGCAGCGTCGCGCGGGCGTGGTTGAAATATGCGTCGGCGTAATAGCCGTCGCGCATCTTGTCGACCGGGAGGTCGAAGACTTCGGGCGGGAGCCGCTCGTGCGTGCGTTCCTGGAGGGCCAACGCCTATTCCTGTTCGAGCTCGAGGCACGCGGCGAGCGCGGCCTCAGCGACCTCGATCTGCGCCGGGCTCGGCTCCGCGGTCGCAAGGCGATGCTGGAGCTCGTGACCGGGCTTGGCGAGGGCGCGTGCGAGCCCGTTCTCCGGGTTGCGCACCATCCAGCCGAAGATCTCGGTCGAAGCAGCGAGGGCGACCAGCTGCGCTCCGAGCCTCACCGGTGTGCGCACGTGTGCGGGCGCGCGCGCAGCAAGCGTGTTGCCGATCGCGGTCGTCGCGAGCAGGGGCCCGATCAGGTGCGACCCACAACGGTTGTGCTCCTTCGTCGCGCGCCTGCCTTGCTCGTACGAGCCGATGGAGATGTGCTCTGCGCCGTGGTACGCGGCGACATCCGCTCCCCGCAGGGCGAGTGCGGCCGGCGCGATCGAGAGCAGACCGCTGACGAGTTCCTGGGCCGCGGGACCGACAGAGCGAGAACCGCGCAGGAGCCTCACGATCGTGGCGCTGCCGAGCATCGCCGCGACGACGGCTGGACGCTGGAACGGCAACTTCGCCTCGGGAAGGGCACGCCTGATTTGCGGGATGATCGCCATCGCATCGAGCAGGCGCACCGGGCCGCGGAGAAGCGGGCTCTCGACCTTGCTCGCCCGGAGACGCTTGCGCTGGGCCGCCACCTTCAGCTGCCCGTCCTCGGTGCGGATCGCGCAGGCCCAAGACTTGGGCCCGTGGACGAGCACACCGTTGGCGAGGGCCATCCCCCCGAGCCGGAGCTTCTCCTCGCTCATACGATCGAGGTTATCGACTCAGAGTCGAATTCCGCAAATCAGGCCAGCAGGTCCTGAGCCGCGTGCCTCATGAAGCCCACTGCGAGCTCCAGGTCCTCCACCGGAATGCGCTCGTCGGCGGAGTGGATCAGGCGAGCCGCGAGCTCGGCGTCCATCACACGCAACGGGAAGAAACCGTATGCGACGGTCCCGAACGCCTCGCGGAACCAGTGGCTGTCAGTGAATCCGGCCACACAGATCGGCGCGGGCTTCGCCTCCGGCTCGACCTCTCCGATCCAGCCGGCGATTGCGTCCCAGAGCGGCGTATCGATCGGCGAGCGCGTTCCGCCGTGCGCCTCGAGCGACTCCAGCTCGTAGTCGCCGTCACCTAGCACCATGCGGACGATCGCTTCCTGCTCCGCGGGTGTCGCCTCCGGCAGCAGGCGCGAGTCGACGACGACGTCGCAGATCGCAGGAATGACGTTCCGCTTCCTCGACGCGCTGATCATCGTCGGGGAGAGCGTCAGCGACAGCAACGGCTCGACCATCTCCGCGAAGAACTCGCCAATCGCTCGAGCCTGTTCGAGCGCCCCCTGCGGCGACGCCGGCCGCTCGCCGGTGACCGCTTCGAGCAACGCCTCCACCTCAGGAGTGAGCTGTTGTTCGGGCACGTACTCGCCGAGCGCGGTGATCAGCGGCGCCGCCTTCACGAGCGCGTTGTCCGCGATTCCCGGCATCGACGCATGGCCGCTGCGCCCGCGCACGCGCAAACGGAAGGGCGCGCTCATTTTCTCCGCGACCGAGCACGTGTAGAACGGCTTGCCGCCGAGCTCGAGCCGCTCGCCGGAGCCTTCGTTGATCAGGTAGTCACACCGGACTGCATCCGGATGCGTTTCGCACAGCCACCGCGCCCCGAACCCGTCACCGACCTCTTCATCGGCGGTCGCCGCAAAGATGAGATCGCCAGCAGGCTCGAAGCCCTCTCGCGCAAGCGACGCAAGCGCGACAGCGCTGGCCGCAACTTGCCCCTTCATGTCGAGCGCGCCGCGTCCCCACACCTCGCCGTCGCGCAGCTCGCCGCCGAACGGATCCGCGCTCCACTCGGCCGGATCCGCGAGCACGACGTCGGTGTGTGAGAGGAAGAGCAGGGTCGGCCCGTCACCGCGACCGGGAATGCGCGCAACAAGATTCGCGCGCTCCGGCACCCGCGCATACAGCTCCACCTGGGCGCCACTTTCCTCGAGGTACTCGCGGAGAAGCTCTGCTGCGGCGGTCTCGTTTCCCGGCGGGTTCGTCGTGTCGACGCGGATGAGCTCCTGCAGGAGCTCGGTGACCTCGCCGCGGATCGAGACGGTCGCCATCAGCGCCGCGTTCCGAGGATGATCACGTATTCGCGCGGCGCCTCGATTCGCCCGTTCGTTCTGTGCTGCTCCATGTATTCGACATAAGCGTTGTGTAGCTCCTCACGGCGTGGCTGCTCGAGCGAGTCGTAGAGCGTCTTAAGCGGACCGAACGAGGCGACGAAAACCTGCCAGAGCTCCTCGCCCGATTCGCCTAGCTGCGGGTCCATCCCCCGCACGAACCGGAGGTCGAAGGCGTCTTCCAGCAGTTCCCGCGCGTGCTGCTCGCGGCCCCATTCGAGCGGGTTGCCCGCTCCTTCGGGAGGCGGCGGCTGGAAACCACCCATCAGGCGGAAGAAGTCACCGATGCCGCCGTCCGGATCCCACACGGCCATGCCGAGCCGTCCACCGGGGCGCGTGACCCGCGCAAGCTCCCCAGCGACCGCCGAGTGGTCTGGGGCGAACATCGCGCCGAAGCTTGAAGAGACAATGTCGAAGCTCGCGTCCTCGTAGGGAAGCTGCTCCGCGTCACCGACCTCGTAGCGGATCTCCAAACCCTCGTCCGCCGCAAGACGCCTGGCAGTCTCGATCAACACGGGCGCGAGGTCGGACCCGGTCACGACCGCGCCGGCCCGAGCCGCCCTCACGGCCACGCCGCCGGTTCCCGTGCCGACATCGAGCCACGATTCCCCGGCCTGCGGCGCCAGCTCCGAGACGAGATGGTCGTGCACGTTCGCGATCTGGCCCGCGACCTTCTCGAACGGCGCCGATCCCCAGACCACGCTCTGCCGCTGCTTCAGCTCCTCGAATGCCATTGCTATTCCTCCTCTTCCTTTGAGCGTGCGGTCAACTGGTTCCGCGCACGCCAGAGCGCCGGGAAGAAGTTGTGGTGGATCATCTTTCCGAGCACCTCGACCGGCGTTCCCTGTGTCCCCACGACCTGGTCGCCGATGATGCGTGCGACGACCTTGTAGTGACGGATCCGCCACATCGTGATCCGCTCATCCCATTCGACCAACGCCTCGGCAAGTTGATAGAGCTCCTCATGCTCGCGACCTTGGACGTACACCTCGACCAGGTCGAGGCCGGCCTGCGCCACCGCTGCCTCGAATGCCTCGCCGAGCGGCGGCGTCACCCGGCGAACGTCGCGGAAGCCCGGCGAGTCGAACCCGCTGCCGTGTCCCAGAACGCGGCGGACGGTCTGGTACTCCCACGGTGACATCTGCTCGAGCATGTCTAGCTGGCGCGTGATGAATTGCAGGCAGAGGGACGCGCGTCCGAGCAGCCGCAATGCTGCCGCCAACTCGCCTGCCCGAAGATGGGCGGTGGCCCGCGCAACCTCGGATGTGCCGAGCTTGAGCCACAGCTCCGAGGACTGATGCACAGTCTGAAACAGCAGCTCGTCGGGGTGAACCTGCTCCTCCGGCGACTTCTGCAGCGCGAGCAGCTCGTCTGTCCGCAGGTAGCGCTCGTAGTCCGACGCCGCCTTGCCGGGCAGGATCGGCTCGGAGAAGTCCTCGTGAGTCTCGGTCGCCAAGGGCCTGCGGAGCATACTTCCCTGCAATGAGCGACCTCTTCTCTGACGCGGCGGAGCAACGGCTTCCTGGTGTCGCGCCCCTCGCGCTACGGATGCGACCTCAGTCGCTCGAGGAGTTCGTCGGGCAAGAGCACGTGCTGGGCGAAAACTCGGCGTTGCGACTCGCGATCGCGGAGGACCGGGTCCGCTCGGCCATCTTCTACGGGCCGCCCGGCAGCGGGAAGACGACGCTCGCACGGATCATCGCGCGCGCGACCGGCGCTGCGTTCGAGGAGCTGTCAGCAGTTTCGGCGACCGTCGGCCAGGTGCGCGAGGTTCTCGCAGGCGCGCGCGAGCGCCTCGGCACGAACGGGCAGCGCACGATCCTGTTCCTCGACGAGATTCACCGCTTCAACAAAGCGCAGCAGGACGCGCTCCTCCCCGGTGTCGAGGAGGGAGTCATCACGCTCATCGGCGCCACGACGGAGAACCCGTACTTCGAGGTCAACTCCGCACTGCTGTCGAGAGCTCAGGTCTACGAGCTCGAGCCGCTGTCCGTGGAAGAACTCGAGACGGTTGCACGCCGCGGGGCCGCGGAGCTGGGCGCCGAAATACCCGACGATTTGCTCCGGCTCATCGCCACTCGTGCGGGCGGCGACGCTCGTTCCGTCCACAACATCGTCGAGCTCGCCCTGCAGACAGCGCAGGGCGCCGGCGAGCCGCTCGCGGAAGCCCACGTGGACGATGCCGCGCGCAAGCGACCGCTCCTCTACGACAAGACCGCGGACGCGCACTACGACTTCATCTCTGCCTTCATCAAGTCGATGCGGGGCTCGGATCCCGACGCAAGCGTCTACTACCTCGCGGCAATGCTCGAGAGCGGCGAGGACGCGCGCTTCATCGCTCGGCGCATGATCGTGCTGGCGTCCGAGGACATCGGCAACGCGGATCCGCGCGCTCTGCTGGTGGCGGTGGCGGCCGCGCAGGCCGTCGAGCACGTCGGACTGCCGGAGGCTCGCCTGAACCTCTCCCAGGCGGCGATCTACCTCGCCCGTGCTCCGAAGTCGAACGCGAGCTATGAAGCGATCAAGCGCGCGACGAAGGACGTGCAGGAGCGGGGAAACATCCGGCCGCCGAAGGCTCTGGCCGACGGCAGCTACTACGGGCGCAAGCTCGGCAAAGGCGAGGGCTACATCTATCCGCACTCCGATCCCGCCGGATTCGAGGTCGACTACCTCCCGGACGAGCTGAAGGGGACGACGTACTACGAGCCGTCGGGAAGCGGCGAGGAGGAAGCGGCGGACTAGTCCGAGCCGCGGCGGACACGCTGCGCCGCGAACTTGGCGAACGTACCGCCGACCCTCTCCCAGTCCCGCGCAGCACGCTCGACGTCGTACGCGACGCGGCGAAACTCGAACTCGCCGTCGTCGCCGCGCAGCGCGTACGCCGCACGCACGTCGCCGTCGAGCGGCATCCCGGCGCTGCCCGGGTTGATGAGCGTCGTGCCGTTGGGCCCCGGCCTGCAGAATTGCTGGTGGCTGTGGCCGAAGACGACAGTCTTGTCGTGGACGCCGTTCAGCATCCGCTCGTCGTCGTCACTAGGCTCGGGCGCAAAGCTCTCGACGTCCGAGAGCGGCGAGCCATGGACGTAGAGCACACCGTCCTGCTCGAACTCCGCCTGGAGGGAGTAGAGCAAGCCCTCGTCCGTGCCGAGGCCGGAATCGCGCTCCGACAGCGCTGCCATCACCTCCGGCATGTCGACAGGCGGCTCGCGCAGCCAGCGCTCTCCGTTGCCACGGATCCAGGTCGTGTTCGACAGTTCGCGCAGCCGTTCGATCGTCTCGCGCGGCCACGGCGACCACGACCCGAAGTCGCCGCCGAGGAGATAGGCGTCGACCTCTGCAGCCTCCGCGTCCTTCAGCACCTCTTCCAGGGCAACCAGATTGCCGTGGATGTCGTACAGCAGAGCGAGCACGGCTCATTAGGCTCCCACACATGAAGATGGTCTGCCTGGTCACGTTCGCGCAGGAGCGCTGATGGAGCTCAACCTGCACGAGTGGGGCGATCCGGCGGCACCCCCGGTGGTCTGCCTTCACGGTGTGAACGCACATGGACGCCGCTTTCGCCGGCTTGCCGAAGAGCGGCTCGCCGACCGCTTCCGCGTTCTCGCTCCCGATCTGCGCGGACACGGCAGTTCCGGGTGGGAACCGCCCTGGACCTTCGCCACCCATGCACACGACGTGCTCGAGACGCTCGACGCCGCCGGAGTTCGTCGTGCACAGTGGGTCGGTCATTCGTTCGGCGGGCGGCTCCTCCTCGAGCTGGCCGTCCTCGCACCCGACCGCGTCGAGCGGGCTGCGCTCCTCGATCCCGCGATCCAGCTCCTTCCACACGTCGGCTTCGACTTCGCCGAACGTGAGCGTGCCGATCGCGCATTCGACTCGGCTGAAGATGCGATTACGGAACGCCTCCAGACCGGGGCGCCGACGCCGCGCGAGCATCTCGAGGAGGAGATGCGCGAGCACCTCGTCCACCACTCCGACGACTGCTGGCGCTTCCGCTACTGCCAGAGCGCCGTCGTGTCGATGTATGGCGAGCTCACCACCCCTGCGCCGCCGCCCGAGACACTGCGCGCTCCGACGTTGCTCGTCCACGCCGGCGAGTTCGGCCTCGTGCGCGAAGACCAGATCGACGCTTACCAGGCCGCGCTCGGCGATCGGATCGAAGTCGTCGAGGTCCCCGGCGGGCACATCGTCTACTGGGACGCGTACGAGCAGACCGCGGATGCGGTCGAGCGGTTTCTAGAGGATGCGAGCTCCTAGTGCGCTGGCGATGAGCTCGACCGCAAGCTTTCCGGTTTCGTTCTCGCGATCGAGCACCGGGTTCACCTCGACGACGTCGAGGGAAGACGCAAGACCGGACTCCGCCACAAGCTCCATGGCGAGGTGCGCCTCGCGGTAGGACAGCCCGCCGCGCACAGGCGTCCCCACTCCCGGCGCAACGTCGGGATCGATCGCGTCCATGTCGAGGCTCACATGAACGAAGCCTGGACCGGCCACGTGTGCGAGCGACTCGCGAATCGCACGCTCGACACCGAGACGATCCACGTCGCTCATCGTGAAAACCTTCGCGTCGAGCTCGCGCAACAACTCGCGCTCGCCATCGTCCAACGAACGGACTCCCACAAGCGCAACACGGCCCAGCTCGAGCGCAGGCAGGCCCCAGCCCTCGCCGCGGAAGCGGTCGCCGGCCAGGCCGAGCGCAGCGGCGAGCACCATGCCGTGCACGTTGCCGGTCGGGCTCGTCTCGGGACTGTTCAGATCCCCGTGCGCGTCGATCCAGATCGCACCGCCCGGGCCGTGCACCTGCCGCAGGCCCGAAAGGGTTCCCAGGGAGACCGAGTGGTCACCACCGAGCACAACCGGAACGAATCCGTCGCGCGCCGCCCGCCACACGAGGTGGGCGACCCGCTCGGAGGTTTCCTTGATCTGGGAAAGGAAGCGGGCGTGCTCGTCACCGGCCTCGATTGCCTCTGCAACCGCGGTTTCGACGTTTCCCAGATCCACGTACTCGTGGCCGAGCTCGCCGAGACGAGCTGCGAGCCCCGCGTAGCGGATGGCCGAAGGACCCATGTCAACGCCACGGCGCCCGGCGCCGAGGTCGAGCGTCGCACCGATGACGGCGACTTTGCGGCGAGGTGGTTGCGAAGACACGACCAACCAGGCTAACTTGCGGATCCATGGGGGAGGTCGATGCGGCAGGCACGATCCGAGTTCTCCTCGCCGACGACGACGCCCCTTTTCTGGAAGCGCTCTCGCCCTTGATCGAACGCCAGCCCGAGCTTGCAGTCGTCGGCACTGCTCTCGACGGGCTCGCCGCAATCGAGCTTGCGGACGAGCTGTCACCCGACGCGGTGGTCATCGACCTGCACATGCCACGGCTCGACGGCGTGTCCGCGGTCGCCAGGCTCCGGCGCGACCATCCGAGCATGTGCGTGATCGCACTGACCGGTGACGAGCATCCCGCGCTCCACGACGCAGTGACCGAGGCCGGCGCAGACGCAGTCCTGATCAAGCGCGAGTTCGTGGACGTCCTGATGGAGAGGCTCGCAGCGGCCGGAGCCGGCGTTTAGCGCCCCTGGTCGCGGCTAGACTGCGGCCCGCCGGGCGAGGTAGCTCAGTTGGTAGAGCACACGGCTGAAAACCGTGGTGTCGCCGGTTCGATTCCGGCCCTCGCCATACCCCGACCTCCGTGCCCTGCTCGCGGATCTAAAGGATTCGTTAAGACTGCGACCACCGACTCGGGGGTCTGCTACGACTGTGCCCCGTGAGGGTCGCACGTCTTTTGGTGCTGGCTTGTCTGGCCGGCGGGCTTGTTGGATCGGTGCCGTCTCTGGGCCTGTCGCGTTCGACGCCCGGCTTCGAGTCCGCCCAGCAGGCGTGCGGGCGAACGGAATTCATCAGCGGGCTGGAGGCGGTCTTCGGGCGCCGAAAGACGCACCAGCAGGCCTTGACGTTCCGCAGTCAGGTGACCGCGCGCGGATTCGTGAACGCCAACATCATCGAGGGCTGCGACGGCTTTCGGGTCGTCGTGCGCGGCATCGACATCTTCGACGTGGGGGTGGACCTCCAGGACGAGGCTCGTCGCGAAGGTTTTCCCGTCACGCTCGAGTGCATCCAGGCGAAGCCGCTGGGCCGGCTCGAGGCCATCTTCGGTCACGGGCGGGACCGACCCACTGCGACGGCGATCGTGAACCGCGCCGCCGCCGCCGGGTTTGTGGGCGTCAAGCTGCGCAACGACCCCTGCGGCGGGTTCGAGGCTTACCTCGCGGGCTTCCAGGACCAGCGTGAGGCCGAAGCGTTCGTCGCCCAGGCGAGAGCGCGTGGCTTCGACGTCGTCCTCGAACGCAACTAGCGCACTAGACGTCCCGTTCCATAAAGGAAGGCCGTCCGGACCGGTGATACCGCGCCGCGAACGACCTTGTGCCCAGGAGTTTAGGCGCGGTTTCCCTTGCGGGCAAGCAGCGCGGTGCCCTTGCCGGCGGCGAAGTCCGCAATCTCCGTGAATCCACGGCGCCGAAGCTCTTCCCTCAGCCGGCCGGGCGCGACGTAGATGGGCGTGTCCGGGCCGAACGAGAACGCGAACACCGCCTGGCCGCCGGGCGCGAGCACGCGGGCGAGCTCATCGAAGAACGGGATCATGTTCGCGTGCGCGACGAGGTCGAACGAGCCGTCCGCAAACGGGAGCGCGGACGCGTCGCCGTTCTCGAACCGGACGCGTTCAGCGAGCTCCGCAGGCGTCTTGCGTCTCGCTTCCGCGAGCATGGCGTCCGCGAGATCGACTCCGACGACCTCCGCGCGCGGAAAGCGGCGTGCGATCGCAAACGCGCCCTGGCCGGTGCCCGTACCGAGGTCGAGCGCTCTCTCCGGCGCCGGGTCGACCGCAGCGACGGCAGCCTCGTACGGCGCGAGATGCGCGGGATCGCGCATCGTGTCCCAGGTCCCCGCGATCGCGTCGAACTGCTTGCGAACGAACGGGCGGAAGAAACGCCAGAGGCGCGGGCTCCTTAGGACGGCATCCGTCGACAGGCGCGCGAACTTCTGGCCGAGAGCCTGACGGTTCAAAACGCGTCCAGATGAATACGGATGTCCTGGCCCTCCTTGATCCCGAACATCGCCGCAGCGTTGCCGCCGTTGATCGCGATCGAGATGTTCCGGTAGGCGTCCTCGTAGAGAATAATATCGCCAGGCCGGGCGGCGGCGAACGTCCGCGCCGCGACCGCGTAATAGCGCTCGGGACCGGCCTGCAGCTCGACGCGCGTCCCCGGCACGACGCCGGCCTCGTCGAGGTGGGAGCGGTCGAGATTGAGCCCGATGTTCCCGAACCGGTCGATCGAC
>JALYST010000267.1 GCA_030854665.1 Actinomycetota bacterium | reverse complement strand
AGCATCCCGACGGCCATATTGAGCTTTTTGCCACGTTCGGCGTGGCCCATGAAGCCTGCGATCGGTGCGTGGACGGAAAGGACGATGCCCGCGTCGCTGGCGAGCTCGCCGAACCTCTCGGCCCAGGGATAGTCCATCCAGAACATCAAGGATTCAGTTAGCCCTACTGGGGATGGCCCTTTTGAGGGTGCTCCGAAGTCGATTTCACACGCCGTGTAGCCCCGTTCCTGCAGGAGCGCGACCGCCTCCTCTGGGCTCTCCCGGGACGGCACGCGGGCCGGGCCGTAGTGAAGCTGGGCCACGATTCGAGCGTACTCGACTGGCTGAGGCCCGGCGCGGGCCGCCCAGCCCCCGGCCCAGAGCGTCCAGGACGCGCGCGCGAGAGGCGAAGGTGGAACCGGCTTCGCCTCTTTGCACACCTGCCACACTTCGCCACCGTGAGCGGAATGTTGCTCGGCGTGATCGTCCTGCTCTGCCTTGTCGCAACTGGCCTTCTCGTCGGTGCGATGATGGATGTTCGCGAGCCTGCCGAGCTGCTGCTGGCGACGTACGTCGCAGCGTTCGGCTGCGTGGTCGGCCTCTTCCTCTTTCTCTCGGCGTTCCGTGCGGTCACGCAGGCGGCACTCGTCGCTGGATCGATGGCCGTGTGTGCGTGCGCGCTCGGACTGTGGGTGCTCACCGGCGCGGCCCGGTTATCGCTGTTCGATCGCTGGACCCTTCGCCGCCCTTCGTTTCGACGGCCGGTGCACGTGCTCGCTGTCGTCGCCGGAGCTGCATTTGCCTACGTCGTCGCCCTGGTCATCGCCACGCCGCCAAACGGTTGGGACCCGCTCAACTACCATTTAGCTCGCGCGGCGTTCTGGCTGCAGTCCGGCGGTATCGGCTACATCCACAATGCCTACGACCAGCGGATGAACCTGAACCTGCCGAACGGCGAGATCGGATCGGCGTTCGCGCTCGGCGTCACCCATCAGGAGACGCTCGTCGGCTTCGTCCAGTTCTTTGCCGCGCTCGCCTGCGGGGTTGGTGTCCTCGCGCTGGCGCGCCGCTGCAGTTTGCGCCCGATGGAAGCCGCGTTTAGCGCACTGCTCTTCGTGACGCTTCCGATCGTCGTGCTCCAGTCGTCGGTCGCGAAGAACGATGTCGTGCTCGCGTCCTTTCTGATCGCCGCGGCCGTGTTCATCCTCGGAAACGGGCGCCGAGACATTGCACTTGGGTCTCTCGCCACCGCGCTCGCCGTCGGGACGAAGTTCACCGCCCTGTACGGCCTGCCGATTCTTGCGGCCCTTGCCCTCGCAACACCGACACGGCAACGGCGAGCAGTTCGCCTCGCGAGCCTGGCCGTCGGCGCATGCGTCGGCTCCTACTGGTACGCGGTGAATCTCGCCGAGACGGGCCGATTGCTTGGCGACCAGTCGGCGCAGCAGAGCGTGAGTGGGCCCTTTGACCCACGCGCGAATGTGCTTTCCGCATACGGGATGGCCCTGGACACGCTCGACCTCTCCGGGGCGCGTGGGGCGGACATCCTGCTCTACCCAATCGCGGGGTTCGTCCTAGCGGCCGGTCTGACGCTGTTCGGTGCACTACAGCGCAGCAGTTGGCGACCCGCTCTAGTGGCCACGGGCATCGTGGTGTCGCCGCTTGCTCTGCTGCTCCTGACCGACCATTTCGGCCGTCGCAGCTTGGTCGGGTTGTACGACTCGCTGGACAAGCCCCGCGGCTACCTCGCGATTGGAGACGACACGGCGTCGTCGCCGACGACGGCTAGCGACACGGCGTCGTGGTTCGGCCCGGTGGGATTCCTGCTCGTGGTCGGAGCGGTACTCGGAGTAAGCTCACGCGCACGCCGCGCCTCCGTTTCACGCGTCGCAACCGTTCTCGCCTTTGCGCCACTAGCCTGGCTGGTGTTAGTTGCGCTCAATCTCACCTATAACCCGTGGCTTGGCCGCTTCTTCATCTTTCCGGTGGCTTTGTCGGCGGCACTCTGGGGGCTGGCGCTGCGTTCACGTGCTTCCGCCTGGGGTTTCGTGGCGCTGGCGTCGACGACGGTCTTGCTGTCGCTCGTCCACTACGTCGAGAAGCCGTCGGGGCTCAGACTTCTCGACCGCGCTCACGTGAGTTCGGTTTGGGGAATGCAGCGCTGGCAGGTTCAGTCGCAGCACGATCCGGCCATCGGCGCGGTCTTGCGGTTCCTCGACCAGAGCGTGCCGCGAAAGACCACGATTGCACTCGCCCTCGGCGACAACGACTTCGGCTATCCGGTCTTCGGACCGCACCTCGAGCGGCACGTCGAGCTCGTTCCCTTCGGCTCGAACGGCCGTGAGACCCGCGCAGATTGGCTCCTGGCCAGCCCTGAACGCGCGGCGGAGATCGTCTCCTCGTGCTGGCGGACGGCTCTGAGCTCGGTCGGCGGCGTCGTTTTCGAGCGCCGCGACTCCTGCCTTGGGGGTTAGACCGCTTGGGCCTTGAGCCGCGAGGGCGAATCCGGCGCCGATTGTCTCCGGTCGATCTGGCCGGGCTGCGGCGGCCTGACGTCGGCGTGGCGGGGCGCTCGCCACTCCAGCTCGGCGTCCTGTTCGCTCTGCTGCTGACGACGGGGCTCGCGATCGTCTACCTCTGGAAGGCCGTCTCCTTTCTGCAGCAGGTGGCAGATGCAAACAGTGCTCTGTCG
>JALYST010000251.1 GCA_030854665.1 Actinomycetota bacterium | reverse complement strand
CCTTCGTGAAGCTCGAAGAGGCGAAGCGACGGCTCACCGCACAAGGCGTCGCGCTGATCGACTTCGGCAAGGGCGATCCCCGGGAGCCCACCGATCCGATGATCAGGCAGGCGGTCGCGGACAGCCTTACGGAGATCTCCACCTATCCGCTCGCCGAGGGCTTGCCTGAGCTGCGAGGAGCAGTCGCAGCCTGGTGCGAACGACGCTTCGGTGTCGAGCTGAACCCGGACGCCGAGATCGTTCCGACGTACGGCTCGAAGGAAGCGATCTTCCTGCTCGCGCAGATCCTGATCGATCGCGACGGTGGCAGACGCCTAGTCGTGACGACGGAGCCCGGCTATCCGGTACCTGACCGCGGCGCCGTGTTTGCGGGAGCGGAGGTGCTCCAGTTGCCCCTCCTCGAACGGAACAACTTCCTGCCGGATCTCGACGCCGTCGACCGCGCCACGTGGGAGCGCGCCGCGATCGTGTGGATCAACTACCCGAACAATCCCACCGGAGCGGTCGCGCCGATCGACTTCCTCGAGCGTCTGGCCGAGCTCTCGGCGGAGCATGGCTTCCTGCTCGCATCCGACGAGGCCTACACCGAGCTCTGGTTCGACGAGCCGCCGCATTCCGCCCTCGAGGCGCGCGGCCGCGGGAACGTGGCGGTGTTCAACACGCTCAGCAAGCGATCGTCGATGACGGGCTATCGCTCCGGCTTCGTCGCCGCGGACCCGGAGCTCATCGCTGCGCTGAAGCAGTTCAGGCCGTCGGTCGGTACGGCGCCTCAGGAGTTCGTGCAGCGCGCGTCGGTCGTCGCCTGGAGCGACGAGGAACACGTCGAACGCACGCGCGCGGCTTACCGCCGCAAGCGGGAGGCGCTGCTGCCGACACTCGCGCGCAAGAGTATACGTGTAGCCGGCAGCGAGGCGACGATGTTCCTCTGGCTCGAGGTTCCCGCCGGCGAGTCGTCGGAGCCATTCGCCGGCCGCCTGCTCGAGCATGGGCTCGTCGTCTCGCCGGGAACCTTCTTCGGTCCCGCCGGCGAGGGCTACTGGCGGCTTGCACTCGTCCCCACGGAGGCGGAATGTCAGCGCGCTGCCGAGATTCTCGAGGAGGTCCTGTGAAACCCGACCGTGTCGAGGAGGTGATTGCCGCACTCGACCGCGGCGAGCTACGCGTTGCCGAGCCCGACGGCGCCGACTGGCGGGTGAACCCCCAGGCACAGGAGGCGATCCTCGAGTACTTCCGACTGCGTGAGATGAAGCCGCAGGAGGTCGGTCCATTCGAATACCACGACAAGATCCCCCTCAAGCGCGACTACGCCAAACTCGGCGTGCGGGTCGTGCCACCGGCAGTCGCCCGCTACGGCGCGTTCCTGTCGCCGGGAGTCGTGCTGATGCCGAGCTACGTGAACATCGGCGCGTGGGTCGGGCCGCGGACGATGGTCGACACCTGGGCAACGGTCGGCTCCGGGGCACAGATCGGCGCGGACGTACATCTTGCGGGAGGGGTCGGCATCGGTGGAGTCCTCGAGCCGCCGGGCGCGCGCCCCGTCATCGTCGAAGACGGGGCGTTCATCGGCTCGCGGGCGATCCTGACGGAAGGCGTTCGCGTCGGTGCGGGTGCGGTGCTCGGGCCGAATGTGGCGCTGACGTCGTCGGTTCCGATCATCGACGTGACCGGCAACGATCCGGTCGAGCACCGTGGCTTCGTGCCTCCGCGCGCGATCGTGGTACCGGGAACGCGGCCGAAGGACTTTCCTGCCGGGACGTATCACCTCGCCTGCGCGCTCATCATCGGCTGGCGCAACGAATCGACCGACCTGAAGGTGAGCCTGAACGAGGCGCTGCGCGAGCACGGCCTCGGGAACTAGTCGAGCTCCACGCGGCAGATCTCTTCCGCCGGTCCGGTGAGGCGGCCTCTGCCGTCGGCGTCCAGCTCGACGAGGAGGTCGCCACCTGGAAGGTGGACGTGCACGGGGCTCTCGCACCAGCCTTTCGCAATCGCAGCGGCTGCCGACGCGACGGAGCTCGTTCCGGACGAGAGCGTTTCGCCGGCGCCACGCTCCCAGACACCGACGGTGAGGTCATGCGGCCCGTCGACACGCACCAGCTGCACGTTGGTGCGCTCGGGGAACCGCGAGTGACGCTCGATGCGCGGGGCGAGCCGAAGCAGTTCGCCGCGCTCCGGCTCACGGCGGACGACAGCATGAGGGTTACCGACCGAGACGGGAGTGAACTCGACGCGTTCGTCACCCAGGTCGAGCGTCTCCGTCTCCCCCACGTCGACCTGTCCAACGTCCAGCACGATGTTGCCGTCCGCGCCGATCACAGCTTCGACTTCGCGCGTGCCGACCGAGAGCGCCACGCGCTCTGCACCGGACCTGCGCGCCAGCCACGCAGCGACGATGCGAACGCCGTTGCCCGAGAGCTCGGCAGTGGAGCCGTCGGGATTCCAGATTCGAACGTCGGCTTGTGCTCCGTCGACAGACACGACCTCCAGGAGCCCGTCCGACCCGACGCCGTAATGGTAGTCGCAGAGCCGCCGGACGCGGTCCGGCGTCAGCGGTTGCGTGAGCTCAGCCTGCTCGACCAGCAGGTAGTCGTTGCCGAGCGCTTGCCACTTCGACAATTTCATAGGCGATGTCGTCCACGGGACGATCTGCGTTGACGCTAACAAGGCCGGGGATGCGTCGCATCCACTTCCGCTGGTATGCCGCATACCGCCGTGTGCGGACGACGAGTGCCTCGAGAGCCTGATCGCGCTCGAGCTCGACAACATCGCGGAGGCCGAGCGCCTGGACGGCGGTCGACGAGATCGGTGCGGCAAGCGCGGCTCGGGCCTCGTCGACGACGCCGGCGGCGAACATGGACTGGGCCCGCCGCTCGATCCGTTCCGTCAAGACCTCCCGAGGGACCTCGAGGCCGAAGATCAATGTCGGCCGGCGCGTCTCGGAAGTCCACAGCCGGTCCGCGGCCGGTCGCAACGAGGAGCCGAGCTCGGTGAGCTCGAGCGCCCTGACGATCCGCCGTCGGTCGTTGGGATGCAGCCGCGCCGACGCGCGGGGGTCACGCTGGGCGAGGACGCCGTACGCGCGCTCCGGCCCGAGCCGGTCGTAGAGATCCTCCCACTGGGCTCGCTGCTCCGGGCTCGCGGCTGGAGGCAACTCGAGCTCCGCCAGCGCCGCACGGAGGTAGAGACCCGTGCCGCCTGTTACGACCGGTGTTCGGCCGGCTGTGACGAGCTCGTCGATGGCAGCGTGCGCCAGCTGCGCGTACTCCGCCACCGATCCTTCGTGCTCAAGCGGCCAGATCCCGACGAGCCTGGTCGGACGTTCGGGCTGAGCCGTCAGGATCGGCAGACCCCGGTAGGCCTGCATCGAGTCGGCCGACAGCACCTCGCCTTCGAGACGATCCGCAACCGCTTCGGCGACGGCTGTCTTGCCCGACGCCGTCGGACCGAAGATCGCGACGACGCTAGGAGCTGACGGGAGAGCTGGACTTCCAGCCAACGTCCGCGTCCTGCGGGAACAATGCGTCCTCCGGGAGGGGCCCGTCTTCTTCGGGGTGCGCAGCGCGGTGCTCCTTGAACCACGCCACCGAGCGGGAGATCCCCTCCTCGAGCGGCACCGCGGGCTCGTAGCCGAGGAGCTCGCGTGCCTTCGTCAGGTCGGCCACGTAGTGCGTGACCTCACCGAGAAGCGATGGAGCGAGCGCGATCTTCGGCTCGACGCCGAGCTCGCCCGCGATCAGCTCGGCAGCATGGACGAGAGAGTTGCCATGGCCGTAGGCGAGATTGATCGTCTCGTTCACAACGCGTCCCTCGGCGAGCGCCTCGATCCCGCCCGTGATCCCGTCGATGCAATCGTCGACGTACGTGAAGTCGAGCGTCTTCTCCTGTCCGAAGACCGTCACAGGCTCGTCACGGAGCATCGTATGGATGAACAGCGGCAGTACGCGGACCATGCGGGCGAGATCGTTGTCGTAGCGCCCGTACACGTTCGAGAAACGGAAGACGAGATAGCGCAGGCCGTAGCAACGTGCATAGGAGTAGACGAACGCCTCGCCCGCGATCTTCGAAGCGGAATACGTGGACTCCGTGTACGCGAAGTCGGCGCTTGCCTCGCTCGCCTCCTCTTCCGCAAACCGATGCACGTCGCCGTACACCTCCCGGCTCGAAGAGAAGACGATCGGGAGCTTCTGCTGGCGGCAGAACTCGAGGACGTTGAATGTCATGACCGCGTTCTCGAGGGCGCGGTGCGGCTGGCGCACGAGCTGGTGCACCTTCGCGTGCGCAGCCAGGTGCACGACGAGGTCGACCTCCGGATACTCGACACCGCCGATACCGCCCGGGAACGACGGGTAGTGCCCGGAAAGGTCCTGGAGCAGGTAGCGAAAGTCGTCTGTCCACGTGTTCAGGCGCTTGTCGATGCCGAACACGTCGTGTCCTTCGCGCAGCAGGCGCTGACCGAGGTTCGTCCCGATCTGGCCGCTCGAGCCCGTGACGAGGATCCGCATCAGGCGGCGACCGGCACGGCCTGCACTCCCCGTAAGGTCGTGGACGTTGCAGCTTCGATCCGCACTTCGACGAGGTCGCCCAAGGCCGCGCCGCCGGAGAAGTTGACGGTGGTGTTGCGCCGCGTGCGTCCGCGCAGCAGGCTCGGGTCGGTCCGGCTGGGACTCTCGACGAGAACCTCCTCCACCAGGCCGACACGCTCCGCGTTGCGGGAGGCGGCAACGTGCTGGACGACGTCGACCAGTCGCTCGATCCGATCGTGCTTCACTTCTTCCGGAATCTGCTCGGTCATCGCCGCGGCCTCGGTGCCCGCGCGAGGGGAGTACACGAACGTGAACGCGCTGTCGAAGCCGACCTCCTCGACGGCCGAGATCGTCTCGGCGAAGTCAGCTTCGGTCTCGCCGGGAAAACCGACGATCAGGTCAGTAGTGAGCGCGAGATCCGGGATCGCCTCGCGCAGCTCGGCGGCAAGGCGCATGTAGCGCTCGCGGTTGTAGGTCCTGCGCATGGCCTTCAGGATGCGTGACGAGCCGGACTGCAGAGGAAGATGTGCGTGCTCGCAGACGGCCTCGCACTCGGCCATCGCATCGATCACCGGACGGCGGAAGTCTTTTGGGTGCGGGCTCGTAAAGCGCAGGCGCTCGATGCCGTCGACCGCGTCGCATGCACGCAGCAGCTCCCCGAACTCGGTGTGGATCTCCGGCGCGAGATCGCGGCCCCACGAGTTGACGTTCTGACCGAGCAGCGTGAGCTCTCGCACACCCTCGGTGGCGAGCCGCGTGACCTCCGCGACGATGTCGCCCGGGCGGCGGCTCACTTCACGTCCCCGGACGGTGGGCACGATGCAGTAGGCGCACTTCGAGTTGCAGCCCATCGAGATCTGCACCCACGCCTGGAAGCTTCGTTCACGGTGCATCGGCAGCTCGCCGGCGAAGGTCCTGTCATCGAGGCCGAACCGCCCGCGTGCGACGCCGACACCGCCGGCGCCGAGCCACTCGCCAAGATGGGGGATCGATCCCGGGCCGAATGCGACGTCGACGTACGGATAGAGCTGGAACAGACGATCGCGCTGCGCTTCGGCGTAGCAGCCCCCGACGGCGATCACCTTCTCGGGGTCGCGCCGCTTCACTGCGGCGGCCTGTGCGAGGTGCGCCGCGAACTTCTGGTCTGGCTTCTCACGGATCGTGCAGGTGTTGAAGACGAGGACATCTGCCTCTTCCTGCGTGACTGCTTCGCCCAGTCCGAGCTCTTCGAGCATGCCCTTGATCCGCTCGCTGTCGTGAGCGTTCATCTGACAGCCAAAGGTCGTGACGTGGTACCGGCGCACGAGCCAGAATGGTACCCGTGGTCTTTCCGGACTCCACCTCGATGTGGCTTTTCGGCCTTGCGGCCCTGGCACTGTTATTGATTCCCGGGCCGTCCGTCCTCTACATCGTCTTCCAGAGTGCGGAGCAGGGTCGCCGCGTCGGGCTGGCCTGTGTCGCCGGCGTCCACCTCGGCACCCTCGTTCACGTGGCCGCAGCCTCGGCAGGGCTGTCTGCTTTGATCGTCGCCTCGTCGCTGGCCTTCAGCGTCGTCAAATACGCAGGCGCCGCGTACCTGGTCTATCTCGGCATCCGAAAGCTGCTCGAGCGGGATGCGGAGACGCGGGTCGAGCGCAAGCGTGAGCCGCTGCGGCGGGCGCTTGTCCGCGGCCTGATCGTGAACGCCCTCAATCCCAAGACGGCGCTCTTCTTCCTGGCCTTCCTGCCGCAGTTCGTCGCTCCCGACCGCGGCGGTGTGTGGTCGCAGGCGCTCGTTCTAGGCTTCGTCTTCGTCGGGCTCGGCCTCATCACGGACTCGCTCTACGCGCTTGCAGCCGGGACCGTCGGCGGCCTGCTGAGGGCCCGGCGGAATGCGGTGCGCTACGGCTCGGGATTCGTTTTCATCGCACTCGGCGCAACGGCCGCGCTCGCCAAGCGGACCTAGGCAGCCTGATCCGGTTGGACCTGCGGCGCCACTTCTGCAGGCGCCAGTGACTCATGGTGCCCGCCGTTCGCGACGTTCCGGGCGACGTCGATAGCTCGGCTCTCGCGGATGACCGTCACCTTCACCTGCCCCGGATACTCGAGCTGATCCTCGATCTCCCGTGCGATCTCGTGCGAGAGCAGCACGGCCGCGTCGTCATCGACTTCGCCGGGCTTGACGATCACCCTGATCTCCCGGCCGGCCTGTAGCGCGTAGACCTTCTCGACGCCGGGCTTCTGCGCGGCGAGCTCCTCGAGGGACTCGAGCCGTTTGATGTAGTGCTCGAGGCTCTCGCCACGTGCGCCGGGCCGTGACGCCGAGATCGCATCAGCCGAGATCAGCAGCACCGCTTCGACGGTCTGCGGCTCGACCTCGTAGTGATGCGCCTCGATCGCGTGCACAACGTGTTGTGACTCGCCGTAACGACGTGCGAGCTGTGCGGAGATCGATGCGTGTGAGCCTTCGATCTCGTGCGTCATCGCCTTGCCGAGGTCGTGCAGCAGTGCCGAACGCTTCGTCACCTTGACGCTTGCACCGACCTCGGCCGCCATGATCCCGGCGAGGTGGACGACCTCGAGCGTGTGCTTGAGGACGTTCTGGCCGTAGCTCGTGCGATAGCGCAGGCGCCCGAGGATCTTGACGAGCTCCTCGTGGAACTCGCCGCAATTCGCCTCGAAGACCGCCTGCTCCCCTGCCTGCACGATCGCGTCTTCGATTTCCGCTTTCGACGCGTAGTACGTGTCCTCGATGCGGGCTGGGTGGATCCGGCCGTCCTCGATCAGCTTGGTCAACGTGACCCTGGCGACTTCGCGCCGGATGCCGTCGAAGGACGACAGCACGACCGCCTGCGGGGTGTCGTCGATGATCACATCCACGCCGGTCAGGTGCTCGAGCGCGCGGATGTTGCGGCCCTC
>JALYST010000093.1 GCA_030854665.1 Actinomycetota bacterium | reverse complement strand
GCTTTGCCGTCACGGCCACTTCCGCAGCGGGGGAACCTCCCGGTTTCCCCTTACGCCCCTTCCACCGCTCATCGGCCAAGGCCCGGCCGATGAGCGACGAAGTAACGATGGACAAGATCGTCTCCCTCTCCCGCCGCCGCGGGTTCGTCTTCCCGTCCTCAGAGATCTACGGGGGGATGGGCTCGACCTTCGACTACGGGCACTACGGCGTTCTGATGAAGAACAACATCCGGGAGCGCTGGTTCGAGGCGATGGTCAGAAACCGGGACGACATCGTCGCAATCGACTCGGCGATCATCCTCCATCCGAAGGTCTGGGAGGCGTCGGGCCACGTCGGCGGCTTCACCGATCCGCTCATCGACTGCCGCACCTGCAAGCTCCGCTTTCGTGCGGACAAGCTCGAGGACTCGAACTGCGGGCGCAAGCCGAGCAAGCGGCCCGGCGAGGGGCCCGAGTGCGACCTGACCGAACCGCGGCAGTTCAACCTGATGTTCGAGACCACGGTCGGCGCGCTACAGGAAGAGGGCTCGCGTGCGTTCCTACGCCCCGAGACCGCACAGGGAATCTTCATCAACTTCAAGAACGTGCTGCAGATCGCTCGGCGCAAACCGCCGTTCGGAATCGCTCAGATCGGCAAGTCGTTCCGCAACGAGATCACACCCGGCAACTTCCTCTTCCGCGTGCGCGAGTTCGAGCAGATGGAGATGGAGTTCTTCGTCCCGCCGGACGAGGGAGAGAAGTGGTACCGCTACTGGATCGAGGAACGGCTCAACTGGTATCTGCGCTACGGGCTACGCGAGAGCAGGCTCCGCGTCCGCGAGCACGGCCCCGAGGAACGGTCGCACTATTCACAGGGAACGAGCGACATCGAGTACGAGTATCCGATCGGCTGGGGGGAGCTCGAAGGGATCGCGAACCGTGGCGACTTCGACCTGACCCAGCACGCGGAGCATTCGAAGACGAAACTCGAGTACGTGGGGCAGGACGGAGAGCGCTATGTGCCTCACGTCGTCGAGCCGGCCGTCAGCATCGAGCGCATCATGGTCGCCCTGCTCGTCGACGCGTACGACGAGGAGGTCGTCGGCGAACGGGAGCGAACCGTCTTGCGCCTGCATCCGAAGATGGCGCCCGTCATGGCGGCGATCCTCCCGCTGATTGGCAAGAGCGACGAGATGGTCGCGAAGGCGCGGTCGCTCTACGAGGATCTGCGCCGCCGGCACAGCGTCGAGTACGACGACAACGGCGCGATCGGCCGCCGCTACCGCCGCCAGGACGAGATCGGCACGCCGTGGGCATTCACCGTCGACGAGCAGACCCTTGACGACGACACCGTCACCGTCCGTGACCGCGATTCCCTCGAGCAGGAACGCATCCCGATCGTCGGCGTTCGCGACTGGCTCGAGAACGCGCTCGAGCGGGACTGGAAGTCGCCGAAAGCCGACTAGGCGCTGCGCAGGGTGCGCAACCTGAAGTTTCCGAAGTACTCGTACGCGGAGGTGATGACTGCGAGCGCGTCACGCGTCGATCGCTCCGCGAGTCCCGCCTCTCGTGCTTCCGCGAGCGGACGCGCGAGCAGGGCTTCGATCCCCGCGATGCCGGCAGGTGAAAGGGCCAGCGAGCCGCCGGCCGCACAATCGCTGCACACCGCGCCGCCGGCCTGCGGCGAGTAGCCGACGAGCGCTTTGCCCTGGCTCCCGCAGTTCGAGCAGCTCGTCAGGTGCGGCAGGTAGCCGGACAGCCAGAGCAGCTTGAGCTGAAAAGAGAGCGCGAGCGGGTCCAGCGACGGCCGAGTGGAGAGCGGCTCGAGGCCGTCGAGCAGGTCGAGAAAACGCGTCAGCGCCTGAAACGCGCGTGCGTTCGCCTCCTGTTCGGTGAAGAGGCGCAGCATGGCCTCGGCGCCGAGCAGGCCGACGCCGAGCCTGTACTGCTGTTCGCGCGCCTCGTGGTGCGAACGGAGGAGCTCCACTCCCGTGACGGTCTGCAGCTCGCTCGAACCCTGGTAAAGCATCAGCTCGACGTGCGAGAGCGGCTCGAGCCGCGCGCCGAACCGTGACTTCGTCTTGCGGATCCCCTTCGCGACCGCGCCGATGCGGCCGCGCGCGAGCGTATAGACATGCAGCACGCGGTCGGCTTCGCCGAGCCGAAACGAGCGCAGCACGACTGCCTCGGTCTTGTACGAGCGTCCGGGCATGGTTTCGGCCAGTCTAGTCTCGGCGGTGGAGGGAACCTTTGCGGGCCTTTCTTCGTTAGAATCGATATGGCCAGCATTCGTATGTACTCGACTCGATGGTGCGGCTACTGCGTCCGCGCGAAGATGCTGCTCGAGAGCAAGGGCATCGAGTACGAGGAGGTCTCGCTCGACGACGACCCGGCCTTTAGGCAGAAGCTCTTCGATCTCACCGGCGGCTGGACGGTCCCGCAGATCCTGATCGACGGGAAGCCGATCGGCGGCTACACGGAACTGTGGCGGCTGCTCGATCGCGACGGTCGCCTGGACGACGACCTGGCCGCCTGACCTACCAGGCGCTGGCAGTTCGGGCAGTACCACGTGCCGCGACCGGCGGTGCGGATCTTGTCGATCGGCGTCCCGCAGCGCTGACACGGAAAACCCTCGCGGCCATAGACGCAAAAGCGATCCTGCATGCTGCCCCGTCCACCGTCGGGGGTCGAGTAGTCACGCAGGCTCGCGCCTTGCCGCTTGACGCCGGCTTTCAAGGCGTCCTTGATCGATCGTGTCAGGCGCGCGAGCTCGTCCTCGTCGAGCGTCCCTGCCGGACGAAGCGGGTGAACCTGCGCCCGCCACAGTGCTTCGTCGACGTAGATGTTCCCGAGTCCCGCGACGGTTCTCTGATCGAGAAGCGCAGCCTTGATGGGTGCGCGGCGGCCCTCGAGTTGCTGCGCGAGTCGTCGCGCCGTGAACGTTCGCTCGAGCGGCTCGACCCCGAGTCGCTCTTCGAGGTAAGGCTCGAGCTCGCCGGGCTCGAGCAGCTGCCACGTTCCGAACCGGCGGACGTCGCGATACGCGACATCCGATTCGTCGTCTAGCTTGACAACAGCGCGTCGATGCGGATCGTCGGCCAGCTCTCCCTTCGCCGCGTGCCGCAGACTCCCAGTCATCCGAAGGTGAATCAAAAGAGCCCGACCCGATTCGAACCGAACAATCAGATACTTGCCACGGCGTTCGAGCGCTGACACTCGTTCGCCTTCGAGCTCGGCGGCGACGGCGACGGGCTCAAAGGGCCGCACGAGTCGCGGATCGACGATCTCGACGCGATCGAATCGCCTGCCGACGAGATGCGGCTCCAGCTTGAGGCGGATCGTCTCGACCTCGGGTAGCTCCGGCACGTCAGGCGATCGTTTCGAGCACGATCGGAACTTCAGGCGGAGCTTCGTCGCCGAGCTGGTATGCGGCGAGCACCTCGGCCTCGGCCTGTTGCGCCGACGCGTCGTCGCGGGCGTGCACTTCGGCCAGAACGTCGCCGGTGGCGACCGTATCGCCGCGCTTCTGAAGGCAGCGGATGCCGACGGCGTGGTCGATCGTGTCGTCCTTCGTCTGGCGTCCCGCACCGAGGCGGAGGGCAGCCATGCCGACGTCGATCGCGCCGATCGCCCGCACGTACCCACTCGCGGGAGCGTGCACCTCGCGCACCACGGGCGCCGTGGGCAGCGCGGCTTCAGCCGGGTCTCCGCCCTGCGCGGCGATCCAGCGCCCGTACATCGCGAATGCCGTGCCGTCCTGGACCGAGGCGGCGGCGCGGGTGCGCCCTTCGTTCTCGTCGATGCCGAGATCGGAGAGCGCGAGCAGATGCGCGCTCGCGTCGAGCACGAGCTCGGTGAAGTCGGGTGGCCCGTCACCCCGTAGCGTCGCGATCGTCTCGCGGATCTCTAGCGCGTTCCCGACCGCGTGCCCGAGCGGCTGGTCCATGTCAGTGAGCACGCACACGACCTCACGGCCCGCGTGTCGGCCGAGCTCGAGCATCATTTGCGCGAGCTCGCGTGCGTCTTCGATCGTCTTCATAAACGCGCCGTCGCCGACCTTGACGTCGAGTACGATCGCGTCGGCCCCGGCCGCGATCTTCTTCGACATGATGCTCGCCGCGATCAGCGAGACGTTGTCGACCGTCGCAGTCACGTCGCGCAGGCCGTAAAGCAGCTTGTCCGCGGGAACGAGGTTCGCACTCTGGCCGATGATGGCGAGGCCGACGTCACGCACCTGCTGCAGGAACTCGTCCGTCGTCAGCTCGACGCGAAAGCCAGGAACGGACTCGAGCTTGTCGAGCGTGCCGCCCGTGTGCCCGAGCCCGCGGCCGCTCATCTTGCCGAACGGCACGCCACAGGCGGCAACGATCGGACCTACTGCCAGCGACGTCTTGTCCCCTACTCCCCCGGTCGAGTGCTTGTCCACCACCTTGCGCCCAAGCGCAGGCCCGAGCTCGATCGTCTCGCCGCTGCGGATCATCGCGTCGGTTAGCGCGAAGGTCTCCTCCCCGTTCAGACCACGGAAGTACACGGCCATGCAGAACGCGGCCATCTGGTAGTCCGGAACCTCGCCGCGCGCGTAGGCGAGCACGAGCTCAGACAGCTCGTCGTTCGAGAGCCGCTCGCCGTCGCGCTTGTGGCGGATCAGCTCGGCGGCGTGGATCACGAGAAAACGGTCAGTGCTCGACGATCGGCTGGCCGGGGATGCCGCGTGAGGGAGACTTGCCTCCGAGCCAGGCGTTCACGGTCGCGCCGACGTCTGCGAACTCGCCCTGGTGGATCCGCCCTGCAGCGTTCTTGCCCTCGACGTAGGCCAGCAGCAGCGCGTGCTCGCGCGAGTGGTCCGTGGAAGGCGTCGTCGGGTCGCACCCGTGGTCGGAGGTGAGGATCAGCAGGTCGTGCGGGCGCAGCGCATCGAGCAGGTCGGGCAGCCTGCGATCGAAGTCCTGCAGGCAGCGGTGGAAGTTCTCGGGATCGTTGCGGTGTCCCCAGAGCATGTCCGTCTCGACGAGGTTCGTGAAGATCAATCCGTCGTCGAGCTCGCGCAGGAGCTTCTCGGTCTGGGTGATGCCGTCGACGTTCGACTTCGCCGGATGCGACTCGTCGATGTCCTGTCCCGCGAAGATGTCGCCGATCTTGCCGACACCGTGCACCTCCATTCCGCTCTCGCGCACGAGCGTGAGGTAGTTCGGCTGCCTCGGTACGAGCGAGAAGTCATGACGGTTGGCCGTGCGCTCGTAGTTTCCGGGCTCGCCGACGAACGGCCTCGCGATCACTCGGCCCACAGCGTGCTTGCCGGTCAGGATCTCTCGTGCGCTGCGGGAAGCGTCGTAAAGCTCCTCGAGCGGAATCGTCTCTTCGTGGGCTGCGATCTGGAATACCGAGTCGGCCGAGGTGTAGACGATCCACTTGCCCGTTCGCTGGTGCTCCTCGCCGAGCTCCTGGATGATCTCCGTCCCAGACGCGGGCTTGTTTCCGATCACTCCGCGCCCCGTCTTGTGCATGAACGGATCGATCACGTCGTGCGGGAAGCCGTGCGGATACGTCGGCATCGGCTGGGGCGTGAGGATTCCCATCAGCTCCCAGTGTCCGGTGGTCGTGTCCTTGCCCTTGGAGCGCTCGACCAGCCGCCCCGCCACCGCGGGTGCCCCCGCCTGCGGCGGGCAGCCCTCCAGCGGCTCGATGTTGCCAAGGCCGAGTGCCTCCAGATTCGGCAGATCAAGGCCCTGTACGGCATGCGCAACGTTGCCGAGGGTGTCCGAGCCCTCGTCGCCGTACTCGGCGGCGTCCGGAAGCTCGCCGGCACCCACGGCATCGAGCACGATGACACACGCCCTCGGCATGCGGCTATTCTAGGTCGGCCATGATGGACG
>JALYST010000091.1 GCA_030854665.1 Actinomycetota bacterium | reverse complement strand
CGTGCTCACCCTACTCGGTCGCATCGGCCGCCACCGCGAGAATGCCGCGCCTGGTCAGCGCAACGCGCACTCCGTGCTCGACGTCCGCCGGGATCGCACCGTCGAGCGAGCGCAGGAGATCTTCCGGCACCGCCTCGTGTTCCGTTTCCAGGATCTCCGCAGCGCTGAATCTCACGTCAGGATCGACGGAGCTGATGTTCTCGAGGATCCGCCGGCCGAACAGCCGCATCGTGTGCCAGGCGTTGTACAGATACACGCCCGAAAGACCGGTCGCGACGCCGAGCAGCATCTGGTTGTCGTGGAGCTGCAGCCCCGCCAGCAGCGCGAGCGCGGCCGCGAAGTTGCCGAAAGCGTTGACCCCGCCGGAGAGGAACGCGCGAGCCCGCGGCCTGATGGCAGCCGCGACCTGGCTGTAGACGAGCTCGGTCGCGGGCCGGTGGATCGCGGGGATCACGATCCGCTCGCTGAGCTGGATCGCGATCGCCGTGATGATGTTGAAGTTCACGGTCGCGGCCGCGTACGAGCCCAGGAACCAGAGTGGGAGGACAAAGAGGACGCGCGCGATCCCGAAGCGCCGGAGCAGCGCACCCGTGAAGACGCTCTGGATCAACAGGGCGACGAGCGACGAGCTGGTGTACACCGACGCATAGAGCTGGCTGAATAGGTCCTCGCTACCGGTTCCGCTCCCAGCCGTCGACTGGTCGAGGCCGACCAGATAGAGGAAGTTGCCGAACTGCATGAGGAAGTACCAGAAGAAGACGCCGACGCCGAACGTCCGGAGCATCCGGTCCGCGGCGACCGCGCGGTATCCCTCGACGGAGTCCTTGACGCTCCCGCCGAGGCCCTTGGGGCGCTCCTCGTCCAGACGGCTGCCGTGGCCTTCAGGGAGGCCTCGATAGATCGCCAGGCCGACGAAGCACACGAGGAAACCGACCGCTTGCGCGCCGATGAAATTCTCGGCGTGGATCACCGGCGCGATTGCCGCGCCGATCAGACCGCCCAGGATCTTCCCGACGAGCACAGAACCGGCGAAGAACGGGAAGAGCCGTTTTGATTGCTCGGCGTCATAGAGGTTCCCCGCGTACACCCAGAAGAGGATGTAGATCGTCTCCTTCACGCCGTGGGCGAAGACGTAGGAGATCGGCTGCACCAGCCAGCCGTTGGCGAGCTCGCCCTGGAACGTGACGCCGGCCTGGACGGCGATAGACAGGAGCGTGACGCCGGCCACGTAGTAGAGAAGGAGCGTCCTGCGCCGCACTCGATCGACGAAGAAGAAGATCATCGCCGACACGGCGAGCATCACCATCGGCGTGACGATGTACATGACGGGCACGTAGTTGACGCCCCAGCGCTTCACGAAGAGCGAATCCGCCCCGAGCTTGCCGACCCAGTCGGCGGCGACCATGAGCGTCAATAGCCCGTAAAGGAAGAGGCCGAGGCCCCACTCGCCTCGCTTAAGCGGGAACGCATCGCGCATGACTCGGCCGAACACTGCGGTTATTGACCCGCTGCGGCGTCGGATGCGGGCAGCGTGAACTGGATGATCGCGCCGGCCTCGCCCGGGTTGACCACGTTGATGCTTCCGCCGTGGAGCTCTACGGCGAGCTTGCAGAAAGCGAGACCGAGCCCGGTGCCGCCGCGGCTCCGGCCGGCGCCCTGGTAGAAGCGATCGAATATATGCGGGGCATCCTCCGCATTGATGCCGGGTCCGGTGTCGCGCACGCGGACGACGATGGATCGCTCGAGGGTCTTATCGCGAGCGCTTTCGATGCTCACCTTGCCGCCGCTGGGCGTGTGCTTAACCGCGTTCGCGAGAAGGTTCGTGAGGACGCGCACGATGAGACCGTCGTCCACGAAGACGTTGGCGTCCTGCGGGAGGGCGCTCTCTACAGTGACGCTTTTCGCGAGCGCTTCGGGCACCACCTGCGCGACGCTGCGATCGGCGAGCGCGGAGAGCGCGATCGATTGCGGCATCGCCTCGAGCTTGCCTTCCTCCATCTTGTAGACGTCGAGGAGGGCGTTGACCATGCGCAGGAGCTCGCTGATGTTCGACTCCGAAAGGCGCAGGAGCTCGTCGAACTCCTGACGACCCGGCTTGAGCTGACCCAT
>JALYST010000161.1 GCA_030854665.1 Actinomycetota bacterium | reverse complement strand
CTACGTGATTTCGCCCACAACCGAAGGAGCCCAATGCCCCTGACCCAGACGCAACTCGCAAGTGAAGTCGCCGATCGCAGCGGCCTGACCAAGAGCGACGCAAAGGCTGCCCTCGCTGCGCTGGAGGAGGTCGTCCTCGAGCAACTCGCAGATGCCGAGAAGGTGCGGATCGGCGGTGTCGTTCAGCTGGTCGTGCGCGTCAAGGAAGCGACGAAGCCGCGCCAGGGTCGCAACCCCGCGACCGGCGAGGAGATCACGATTTCGGCGAAGCCTGCCTCTGTCGCGCTGAAGGCGCGGCCGTTGGCGAAGGCGAAGGCGGCGCTGCCGTCGGTGCAGAAGGCGCGCAAGCGCCTCGCGTAAGAGGAGGCTCGACTAGCGAACGACGACGTCGGCAACGGCGTCGTCGATCGCCGTCAGTGTCGCTTGGTCGAGCTCGATCCCGGACGCGGCCGCGTTCTCCTCGACTTGCGAGGGGCGTGACGCTCCCACGATCGCCGACGCGACGTTCTCCTCGCGAAGGGCCCACGCGAGCGCGAGTTGGGCCATGGTGATCCCGAGCCCTTCCGCGATCGGAACCAGGCTCTCAACCGCCCGCAGGACGTCGTCGTCGCGGAAGCGGTCCATCGACCAGCCCATCTGCTGCGACGCCGCACGGGTGCCCGCCGCAGGTTCCTCGCCCGGCTTGTACTTCCCGGTGAGCGTCCCCTGGGCGAGGGGCGACCAGACAATCTGCGAGATGCCGTTCTCCTTGCAGAGCGGAATGACCTCGCGTTCGGGGACGCGGTACAAGAGCGAGTACTGCGGCTGCGACGAGACGAACTTCTCGACACGCGGGACCAGCGCGAGCGCCGCGCGGATCTGATCGGCGTTCCACTCGCTGAAGCCGAGGTAGCGCGCTTTACCTTGGCGCACGACCTCGGTGAGCGCCTCCATCGTCTCCTCGAGCGGCGTCTCCTCGTCGAAGCGGTGGCACTGGTAGAGATCGATGTAGTCGGTGCGCAGCCGGCCCAGTGAGGCGTCGATCTGCTTGAAGACCTGTTCGCGGGACAGCCCTCTATCGCCGTTCATCGGAAAGTAGAGCTTGGTCGCGAGGATGTACGAGTCGCGCGGTCGCTCGGCCAGCACCTCGCCGAGGAACTCCTCCGCACCACCGCTCGAGTAGACGTTCGCCGTGTCGATGAAGTTGATCCCGACCTCGAACGCCTTCGCGACGCACGCTTCGGCCTGAGCGTTGGAGATGCCGCCGCCGAAGGTCAGCCAGGAGCCGAGGCTGATCTCGGAGACCACGAGGTCGCTGGAGCCGAGGCGTCGGTAGAGCACAGGGAAGCTCTAGCATGGCCGGCCATGCGCTCGCGGCGGTTGGGAAGGGACGGGCCTGAGGTCGCTGTTGTCGGCCTGGGTTGCAACAACTTCGGGATGAGGGTCGATCTCGAGGGGACGCGTGCGGTCGTGGACGCAGCACTCGACGCCGGTGTCACGCTCTTCGACACAGCCGACATCTACGGCGACAAAGGCGGCAGCGAGTCCTTCCTCGGAGAGGTGCTCGAGGGTCGCCGCGACCAAGTCGTGCTCGCGACGAAGTTCGGCGGCGACATGGGCGACGGGACCGACACGCGCGGCTCGCGTGCGTACATCCACAAGGCGATCGATGCATCGCTGCAGCGGCTTCGCACCGACGTCGTCGATCTCTACCAGTACCACACGCCCGACAACGTCACCCCGTTCGAAGAGACGTTCGGCGCGCTGGACGAGCTCGTTCGTGCGGGGAAGGTGCGCTATGTGGGCCACTCGAATCTCGATGCGACGCAGATCGAGGAGGTCGACGCGATTTGCCGCGAGCACAGCTTTGTGCGGCCGGTGAGTGCGCAGAACGAGTACTCCTTGCTGCGGCCTGAAGCCGAGGAGGAGCTCCTGCCGACCTGCGAGCGTCTGGGAATCGGCGTGCTGCCGTACTTTCCGCTGGCGAGCGGTCTCCTCACCGGCAAGTACCGTCGCGGCGAGCAGCGCCCGGAGGGCACGCGGCTGTCGGATCGGGCGGCGGTCTTCACCGACGAGACGTTCGATCGTCTCGAGGCATTGGAGGAGTGCGGCAAAGAGCGTAGGCTCGCGTTGTTGCAGGTTGCGATCGGCGGTTTGCTCGCACGGTCTGTGATCGCCTCGGTCATCGCCGGCGCGACGAAGCCAGAGCAGGTGCGAGCGAACGTCGAAGCAGCGGAGTGGGAAGCGTCGCCGGAAGATATTGCGGCGCTGAACAGCCTCCGCTAACTGCTGCGCGAACTCACTGGTCTGCGCGGTGGTCGCGCCAGGACCAGCGAGGCTCGTACCCGAGCAGTCTTCGTGCCTTCTCGATCGAGAGCAGCGTGTCGAAATCGCCCGCGGTCGGGCTGTAGGGCACCGATGGGAACACCTCTGCCATCAGCTCGCGGCTCGGGCGGTTCATGACGGTGTCGGCCGCAGCGACGATGAAATGCTCGGCGCCTACGTCGGCGTCGAGCGCAAGCCGGCAACTCTCGGCGACATCGCGCGCGTCGATGTAGCCCCACAGATTCCAGCGCCGCAGGCTCGGGTTGTCCCAGAAGGACGGAAACCGGTCGTAGTCGTGGGGCTCCATGATGTTCGAGAACCGGAGCGCGACGTACGGTGTGCCGGTCCAGCGATGCAGTTGCCGGCCGAGCTCCTCGGAGAGCACCTTCGAAAGCGCGTAGCTCGATTCGGGATACGCCGGGTGCTCCTCGTCGATCGGCGCGTATGCGGGCTGCTCGCGCTCGAACGGCAGGCCGAGGATCGTCTCGCTCGACGCCCAGACGACCCCCCAGGCCGAGCAGTCGTGCAGCCTCGAAGATGTTGTACGTGCTGAGCATGTTCGTCCGGAAGGTCGTTTCCTCGGTGTGGATTCCGGACGCAGGGATCGCCGCAAGGTGAACGACAGCCTCCACGCCCGCCAGGCACTCGACGGTCTGGCCGAAGTCGGCCAGGTCGGCCAGCAGAAACGGGTGCCGCTGATTCGGCTGGGGGCGCGACGTCGACCGCCAGCACGTCGTGGTCGTGTTCGAGCAGACCGCGGACCACTGCCCGTCCGGCCTTGCCGCTGGCGCCGGTGACCACGATCTTCGACAAGGCGCGAAGCTTACGAGCAACTAGGTGTCCCAACTGGCCACTGTCTTGGGATCAGCCCCAGGACATGTCGCGATGTGGCAAAACGGCTGCAAACGGCACCTTTAGTGTCGCAAGGGCGGTGTGACGCAGGTGTGCCTGATTGGTGACGATTGGAGGTCGGCTTGCCGCTGCTCGGCAGAATCGGCTCGATGGGTCGTCCCACCGCCGAGCACGACGTTCCCGCTGCGGTCGTCGACGTGGGCTGGGTCAACGGGCTCGCAGCGATTCGCTCGCTCGGTCGCGCGGGCATCCGTGTGCTCGCCATCGATCACCGTCCGAGCGCGCTCGGCTTCCGCTCGCGCTACGCCGAACCGTTCCTCAGCGCCGACGCGCGCGCCGACCCGACGCGATTCGTCGCGTCGATCCGCGCGCTCGGTGAGGTCGTCGTCTTTCCGACACACGACGAGCAGCTCAACCTGATCGCGCAACACCTCGGCGATCTCCAGGTGCTCGCTCCCTTTCCCGACTGGGACACCCTCGAGCGCGTGCAGAGCAAGCGCGCGCAGCTCGACCAGGCCGTCGCCGCCGGCGTCGACGTCCCGCGGACGCACTACCCCCGGGCCGTTGCCGAGGCGCGTGCGGCCGCCGAGGAGATGGGACTGCCGGTACTCGTCAAGCCGGAGCATCCCGTCGGCTTCAAGCAGCGCTTCCGCCGGCAGGCGTTCCGTTGCGAGACGCTGGACGAGGTCGAAGACGCCTACGCTCGCGCGGAGGAGTTCGGAGCGATGGTGCAGGAGTTCATTCCCGGCGGGGACGACACGCTCTACACCGTCGGGAGCTACCTGGCGCGAGACGGCCGGCCGCTCGGGATCTTCTCCGGCCGGAAGCTGCGGCAGACGCCGCCCGGCATCGGCACCTGTCGCGTCGGCGAGGCCGTCTGGGTGCAGGACGCCGTCGACGCAACGCTGCGGCTGCTCAAAGCGTTCGACTACTTCGGTCTGTCGCAGGTGGAGTTCAAGCGCGATCCACGCGACGGCAAGTTCAAGCTGATGGAGATCAACCCGCGCCTCTGGCAATGGCACGGGCTGGCTGCTGCGTGTGGCGTCGACCTGGCGCGCATCGCCTATGCGGACCTCGTCGGCGAGACGCCGGAACCCGTCACCATGAGTGGGGAAGGAAGGCGCTGGGCGATCACGCTGATGCCCAGTGAGAGCCCCGCCTTCCAGCGACCGCCCTATGTCGACGCTGTCTTCGCACGTGACGACCCGAAGCCCGCAGCAGTCCACCTGGCGCGCGTCGTGCGGAGTGCGCTCAGATGATTCCCGCCGCAATCGAGCGCCGTGCCCGATGGGTGCTGGATTCGATCGGCGCGACGGACGTCGGCTTCGGCGACGACCTGCCGTACGACGCGGACGCGTGGCAGCGAGTCGAGCGTGGAGAGCGTCCCGAGGGCGACGACGTCGCCGAAGGCTTCTACCACCTGGCGCGCGTCGAGGAGAGAGCGGGCAGGCGTGACGAGCATGGCCGCTTCCGCGCCGAGTGGTCGTGCCTCGATCCGCTCGACCCGCCGCTCGAGCGGCTGCGCCGCAGGCTCGGCGTTGCCGCGCCCAGCGGTCCGCGCTTCACGGTTGCGCTCACGCACGACGTCGACACGCCCTGGCGTTGGACGCGGATCGGCCTGCGGGGCGCGGCCGCTCGGCTGAAGCAGAACGTCCGTCACGCGCATCTCGGGCCTGCAGTGCGCGAAGCCACCGGTCTCGCAACGGCGCCGTTGCATCGCCTTCGCGGCACCGACCCGAACTGGCGCTTCGAGCAGATCGTCGCGGAGGAACGCCGGCGTGGCGCGACAGGGTCGACGTTCTACGTGATCGCGAGCCATCACGACCCGCACGACGGAGCCGCACCTGAGGAATACAGCCGCCTTCGGCCGCGCCTCGTCGAGACGCTGCTCGGCGCCGGCGCCGAGGTCGGGTTGCACGGCAGCTACGCGGCAGCAGACGATCCGGTCCGGCTCGCTGCGGAAAAGCAAAAGCTGGAGGCGCTCGCGGGCCCGATCGTCGGCCACCGCTATCACTACCTCCGCGTCGATCCGCACCGGAACCTCGCGCCGCTCGCGGCCGCCGGCGTCCGCTACGACACGACGCTCGGCTTCCCGGACGCTGTCGGGTTCCGCGCCGGCATCGCGCGGCCGTTTCGCCCGTGGGACTTCGAGCGCGACGCGCCGCTCGACCTCGTCGAGATTCCGCTCGCTGCGATGGACGCGACGCTCGCAGAGGAGCGCTACCTCGGCCTGGCGGCGAAGCGCGCCGAGCCGCAGCTGATGAGGCTGCTGGACTGGGCCGCCGAACACGGCGGCGCATTCGCCGTTCTCTGGCACCCGGACCGCTTCGATCCCGCCACCTCCGGCGGGTGGGACCGGCTCTACTCGAGGCTGCTGGACGGAGTCCAGGAGCGCGGCGGCAACTGTGTCCCCGCCGCCGAGCTCGTCTCGTCCCATTCGACCTGATCGAAGTAGCGGAGCGCACGGCGCGTCGGCCGGGCCTTCGCGCTCAACTGCATCAGCTCCTCACGCGAGATCTCGCCGAGCGCGCTCTTGACGCCGAGGTACGGGAGGTTCAGGTCATCCTGGTACACGATCGTGGAGATGCGCGGATTGATCTCGATCACGTGGTCGCCGACGAGCTGGATGTTGAAGAAATACTCGATGCCGAGCTCCGCGACGATCCGCTGCGCGACTTCCATCAGCCAGTGGTCCTGCAGCGTCTCGAAGTACATCGCGAGCCCGGCTCGCATCGACTCGCGCGTCTTTGCGTGCCCGAGCAGAACCTGGCCCGAGCGTGCGATCCCGTCGACGGTTCGCTCGCGACCCTGCGCAAGCTCCATCACGAGCAGGTCGGGCCCACCCTCTTCGGGGAGCAGCTCCACCACGTCCTTGAGCCGCATGGCGAGGTTGCCGGGGCGCTCCTCGATCAGCTGCTTCGCGCGGTCGACGGTCGCGTCGAGGATGCGAAAGCCACGTGACCCCGAGCCGAACACCGGCTTGAAGCAGACGGGGCGCTCGGGGTAGCCGAGCTCCTCCGCCGCGAGCGCGAGCGCGCGGCCGCCGCTCACTCTGCGCGAGGCCGGCGCGCGCAGGCCCAGGCGCTCGACCAGCGCGTAGGTCTCCGCCTTGTCGTTCGCGATGCGAATCGTCTCGGGCGGAGACACCATCACCGTTGTGCCCATGAAGCGCTCCCGCGCGTCCGCGAGCCCCTGCAGGTCATGTGAGGACTGCGGGAGCACCGCGTCGATGTTCTCGCGGCGCACGACGTCGAGCATGGCGTCCGCGAAAGCGGGATCGTCTCCGGGTGGGACGACGTAGAAGCGGTCACAGAAATGCCGGCCGACTGCCTGCGGAGACATGTCCGTGCCGACAATGCGCACGCCGCGCTCCCCGTTCAGGCGCAGCGCGCGGAGGAGCGCCGCGGTGCCGGGAGCGCCGGAGGCCGTGACGAGGACTGTGATGTCACGCATCGCTGCGGCGATGCTACTGAGGTCGTCTCAGCGGCTGTTCGCCGAGGCGCCCGAAAACAGAAACTGGACGCGGTTCCACCGAGCGATCTGGCAACCGTCCTTCCGGCTGAAGCTCGAGCGGACAAGCTTCCCGCGGAAGCTTCCGGTCACGAGCGCCTCCTGAGGCCCGCCATAGATCTGCGTGCACGCCATGCCCTTGGGCGTCGACGCGAATGGGCTCTGCACCTTCATCAGCTTCGTGCATGCGGCCGCTCGTTTCGGCAGCGTCCCCCCGACGGGTGCGCACTTGAGCGTGTAGACCTTCTTGGCCGGTTGTCCCACCCCGTCGGGCCACACCGTGATGTGGAGCGAGGTCGAGACGGCGGCGAGGATCGCGGCCAAGATGTTCATCGTCCCAGGATAGGCAAGAACCGCCGCAGCCGCTGCCTTTCGGCCGGCAGATAGAAGCCCAGGAGCAGCAACACCACGGGGAACGCCGCCGTGAGCACAAGGGCCACGGGGAGGGGGACGTCGAGCAACTTCCCCAGGACGGTGAGGCCGACCGCCGCCAGCCCGAGCGTCGCGACGCGCCGCCACTGGTAGGACACGGGGAAGACGCGCTGGGCGCGCCAGGCCATCCCGACGAAGAGGAGGGTGTACGCGACGACGGTCGCGATCGCGGCGCCCATCCGTCCATACGATGGGATCAGCGCCAGGTTCAGCGCCACATTGACCGCGGCGGCGGCACCAGTCACCAGCCAGTTCGAACGCGTCTGGCGTGCGCGGCCGGTGCCGATCTGCACGACGACATAAGCGCCGAATGCGGCAACGCCGAATGCGAGCGGCGCGACGACGTTCTGTGCCGGATAGAACGGCTCGGTCGTGATCAGCCTCACGATCCAGGGCGCCAGCAGTCCGAGAGCGAGCGCGAGCCAGCAGCAGACGAAGACGACGTACGTCAGCACGAAGCTGTACGTGCGCTGCGCCTCACGGTCGTCCTCGATCGAATAGGCGAACGCCGGCCAGGCCATCCTGAACGCTGTGAGCAGCAAAACGATGGCCGACGCGACGCGCACGCCGATCGAGTAGAGGCCGACCTCGTGCGCATCCGCGAGCTTGATCAGGAAGAAGCGGTCGCTGAAGTTCGTCAGCCACATCGCGACAGCCGAGGGAACGAGCGGTAGCCCGAAGCGGTTCATCGCGCGGTAGAGCGGACGGTCGAACTGCAGGCCGAGCGCGTGCCGGTTGTAGAGCAGAAGCGCCGCGTACACGATCAGCGTCCCGGTGAAGTTTCCGACCAGGACGCCGAGCGGCCCCTTGTCGAAGACGACGACGAGCAGGATCGTGGCTGCGATCGTGATCGCAACGTTCGCGAGGGTCGCGGCGACGTATGCCGTCGAGCGCTGCTCAACGCGGAAGAGCGACGTCATCTGCTCGTAGTTCAGGGCGGCCCACAGACCGATGAACGCTGCGATGACCAGACCGCGGTGGCCATGGGTGCCGAAGAGGAGCCACGAGACCTGAGGCGCGAGCGCGATGCCCCCTGCCGTCACCACGGTTGAGGCGATCATGACGTACCAGAACGCGGTGCGGACGACGAGATGCCGGCGCTCCACTTCCGCGGAGTCGAAGTAGAACCGGAAGAAGGCGCTCTTCATCCCCTGCGCGACGAGGGCCGTCAGCACTGCCGACAGCGCGACGAGCGTCTCGATCAGCCCGTAGTCGCTCGGCGAGAGGTAACGCGTGTACAGCGGCAGCAGCAACACGCCGAGCACGCGCGCGACGATCGAGCCGAGCCCGTAGATCGCGGAGTGGCGGAGGAGCTCTTTGAGCCGCTCGATCATCGACGAATCAAAGTATGGAGGCGTAGATCTCGATGAACCGGTCAGCGACCCTGTCAAGGTCGTGAACGCGCTCCACGTAGGCGCGGCCCTCGCGCCCGAGCCTCTTGCGTAGCTCGAAGGACTCGACCAGCGGCCGGAGCTTCTCCACGAGATCGTTTTTCGTCGCCGAGACGATGGGCACCTTCACGCCGAATGCCTCCTCCGTCTGCGACACAGCCTCGTGATCGAGGTGCGTGACGACGGGCTTGCCGTACGCCATCGACTCGATCGCGAAGACTCCGTGCCAGAGGTAGTGCATCTGGTCGACGATGATGTCCGCCCGCTTGAAGCGCTCCACCGCTTCGTCGTGCGGCACCCCGTGCACGACGTCGAGGTCCACCGGGAGTTGCGCGCACGCTGCGACCACGTGCTGTGTCCCCTTCTTCTGGAGGTCCGACGGGGCGTGCACGACGAGCGGCCGTTCACGTTCGACAGGCGCCACAGGCTCGTAGGCGCGCAGGTCGAGTCCCGGCGGGATGACTGCGGTCGCGTCCGGCACCCAGCGCGTCGCCGCGTACGAGCCGACGATCCAGGCGTCGAACTTTTTGCGGTACTCGAGCTCCTCGAGGCTCTTGCCGCGGATGTCGTCGCCGAGGAAGTGCATCACGGACTTCTTCCGCGCGGCGCGCAGGATCGGCATGTTGAGCGACTTAGGGACGAGCGTCTTCCCGAAGTAGAAATGGAAGATGTCGGTCTGCGGGAGATAGCGCGCGAGCGCGCGCCACTGTACGACCTGTTGCCGGAGGAGTCCCTGGCGCGGCAAGTCGAGGTTGATGTCGTACTCGTCGGGCCGCCACTTCTGTGGCCAGAAGACGAGAAGCCGCGCGTCGACGCCCTTGCGACGCAAGGCGTTCACGTGTGCCCACCCCGTGCCTGCAAGGTTCACGGGAAGGTGGAGGACCCTGGCGTCGATGGGACCAACGATACGATCCGCGGCCGTGCCGGCGCTCGCGTTGAAACGAACGCTCTACCGCGCCGCCCGCAGCGCGCGGCATCCGCGTCGTTTCGTGGAGGCTCAGCGGATCAGGAACGACGTCGCGCGCTTTCTCGGGGGGCGTTCCGCGCTGGCCCGCTACGAGCGCGAGGTGCGTGCGAGCGGGTTGATGGATCACCTGCTCGAGAAGGGACGCGAGCACCAGGCCGCGGTCTCGCGCAACGGCGGCCACTCGCTCGGTGCGATCGGGTACACGGAGGGCGTCTATCTCTATTCCGTGCTGCGCACGCTGCAGCCCGAGGTTGCTGTCGAGACCGGCGTTGCGAACGGCTTCTCGACCGCGTTCTCGCTTCTCGCTCTGCAGTCGAACGGGAAGGGGCACCTGCATTCGATCGACCTCCCCCGCGAGGTCGGCCGCGCGTATGAGCCCGGGACGTTCTATGAAGGCGAAGGCCGCGCGGGCATTCCGCCCGGG
>JALYST010000145.1 GCA_030854665.1 Actinomycetota bacterium | reverse complement strand
TGGCTGTCAGACGGCGGTGACGGTCCTAGGCTTTGGGGGTCATGCGGTTGTCGTTCTTCCGGTCGCGTCCATCGCGCGTATGGCAGTTCGCGCGCGCAACAGGGCCGGCGCAGGCGCTCCCGCCACCGCCGCCGCCGCAGCCTCACGTGACGAGCGGCCGGTTGGAGTCCGGGGCGCCTAAGTCGGCGGGATGGGTCGCTTCTACCGAGAAGCCCTTGCCTGTCAGGGCTATGGAGACGAAACGGAACGCGTGCGAATCCTGTGGGAGGCAAAGGACCGTTCGGCCGCGACCGCCGCGCTGAGCGACGACCTCATCGATGCCATTACTGCCGCGGGTTCAGCTGCTAGATCTCGAGCTCGCATTGCGGAATACCGAGCGGCGCTCCCAGGGCATGCGGCCCTCGCGATGTCAGGCTAAAGCGGCGCTGCGCCGTAGCTCCTCGATTTGATCAGCCGTAAAACCCCAGTCTTGTAGGGCCTCATCCGTGTGCTGTCCCCGCTTGGCCGGTCCGCGCGGGATTCCTGGCACCGTGCGGCTGAAGCGCGGAGCAGGTCCCGGCTGTATCACACCGTCGATCTCGATGAATGTGTTTCGTGCCTTGTTGTGGGGGTGCTCGGGCGCCTCGCGAAGGGTCAGTACGGGCGCGAAGCACGCGTCGGTGCCTTCGAGGATTCGACGCCATTCGGCCTGAGTCTTGGTCTTGAATACTTCGGCGAATCGGGCACGCAGCCTCGGCCACCCCGCGCGGTCGTGCTGATCCGGCAGGTCTTCCGCAGTCATCCCAGTGAGTCGCAGGAGTTCTGCGTAGAACCGGCCCTCAATCGCTCCAATGCAGATGTACTTGCCGTCGGCCGCCTGATACACGCTGTACCAGGGAGCGCCACCGTCGACGATGTTGGAGGCGCGCGCGCCGATCCACGTCCCAGCGGCGATCTGGCCGTACGCACCAGTGATCAGCGACGCGGCACCGTCAACCATGGCGGCGTCCACCACCTGTCCCCGCCCGGACTTCTCTCGCTCGACTAATGCGCAGAGGATTCCAAACGCGAGGTAGAGGGCCCCGCCTCCGAAGTCGCCGACCAGATTGAGCGGAGGAATCGGTGGTCCCTCCTTCGGCCCGATTGAATCGAGGACCCCGGTCAACGCGATGTAGTTGATGTCGTGGCCCGCGGAGTGCGCCAACGGGCCGTCTTGACCCCACCCGGTCACCCGCCCGTAGATCAGTTTGGGGTTCAGCGCGAGGCAGTCGTCAGATCCGAGACCGAGGCGTTCGGTCACGCCCGGACGAAAGCCCTCGATGAGCACGTCTGCCCTTCGGATGAGCACTCTCGCCGCAGCGAGGCCTTGAGGATTCTTCAGGTCGATCGCGACGGAACGCCGTCCACGGTTGAGAAGGCTGAATTGCGGATCCATGCGCGGACCCTGATCGACAGCCGCTATTCGATCGACGCGGAGTACGTTGGCGCCCATGTCGGAAAGCAGCATCGCGCAGAACGGCCCTGGGCCGATGCCGGCGAGTTCGACAACCCTGACTCCCTCGAGCGGCCCCATTTCCTTCGGAAGCCTAGGACTCGCCGCCATCGTCAGCGACTCCGTGGCAGCCGACCCAAGACGTTGATAACAAGACTTGACGTTCTGCAGCAGTTGCGCGGCGGTACGACGACCTTAGGTTGTGCTGCCCCCAGGGGCCGCACTCTCGTCTGCGCGCAGTTTGTCGAGCACCTGGATGAACGCTTCGTATGGGTGCGCGCCGACGAGCAGGTAGCGCCGGCCGACGACGTGCGCGGGGATGGCGTTGATCCCCACCGCCGTCGCTTCCTCGCGGTGCCGGTCGAGCAGCGGCTCGTACCGGCCTTCTTCGAGTGCGCGCTTGAGATCCTCCGGGTCGAGACCGGCTCCCGAGGCGATGCGCTGGAGATCCTCGACGCGGTCGAGGTCCGCGGTCGCCTCCCAGTGCGCCTTCATGAGCGCGTCACGAACCTCGTCGTACTTGCCGTGCTCGCGAGCGAACTCCGCGGTCGAGAGCGCGAGCCGCGTGTTGATCATCCGGTCACGGCGCTTCATCACCAGACCGGCCTCGGCGGCCATCTCGTCGAGGTGGCCGCGCTCACCCATCGGCCGTGCGGGACGCGGGACCCCCTCACGCGGGATCTCGGGATGCAACTCGAACGGCAGCCAGTTGGCCTCCACGAGGCCCTCGGCCACCAGCTGATCGACTCGCACGGAGTCGATGTAGCACCAGGGTCAGACAAAGTCGGAATAGATGATGAGCTCGGCCGGCACGGGAGGATCGATCATGGACCTACCGAGCCTTCGTCGTAGGCGGAGGGTCGGCTAGTGGCGGGCCGAACCGGCTGCTCGCAAGGGCGAGGAGCACGCCGAGGATCGCGCCGGTCGCCGCGAGCAGGCGGAGTCCGCCACTGGCCTCGATCCCAAGGGCGGCGTCCAGCGAGAACACGCCCGGGCCGCCGAGCATGAGGAGGAGAGAGACCGCGAGCAGCTGGAGAGGAAACTCGATGCCGCCCTTGCTGTTCCAGAACCCCTTCGGCAGATGGACGCGGAGCACGAAGACGAGAGACTGCGCGAAGAGCAGCGCGGCGACGAGCGGCGTCAGGAGGCCTGCGGCGAAGAGGAGCCCGCCAGCGAGCTCGACGTACGCAGAGACGATCGCCCAGAACGTGGCGGGCGAGTAACGCATCCGGCCGACCGCACCCATCCAGCCTGCGAAGCCAGGTCCGCCCCACCACCCGAGGACCTTCTGCGCGCCGTGAGCCGCGAAGGTCAGACCGACCGCGAGGCGAACGACGAGGAGGCCAAGGTCGGCGAGCGACTGCGGGCCGAGCTGCACAGACACATGCTATGAGCCGAACATCCGGTTCTCGGGTCGCAAACTCAGGGCACGAAGCGTCGAGACAACTCGCCCTCGCCTGTTACGGAGACCCGCGCGGATCTCGATTCCAATTGGCGACGGTCGGTGCGCATCTTTTGGCTCGGAACACGTTCTCGCCGGGTGTTCTATTGGCGTTCGCGGACAGAACATTGACCCGCGGGATTGCTAAGCGAATGGCTTGATCCGGGTCTGACTTCTTCTGGAATGAGCCTGTCATCGACGAGGAGACGCAAGCGCTGAGGGAGCTCGCTCGATACTGCTACCTGAGTCAACGGCACCTCGACGAGTTCGTTTCGGCGGAACCGCCTTGAGAGCGACGAGCACACCGGTGCTCTATGCTCCCCGGCCAGCCGGATGAGCGCGCCACTGTTCTCGATCGAGGACGTGCACCTTCATTTCGGCGGCGTCGTCGCGCTGGCCGGCGTCTCGCTCGACGTGGCCCGCGGCGATATCTTCGCGGTGGTTGGCCCGAACGGCGCCGGTAAGACTTCGCTCCTGAACACGGTTTCCGGCCTCTACCGACCGAGCCGGGGGCGCATCCGACTCGAAGGCCGTGACATCACCGCGTTACGGCCGCACGCGATCGCACATCTCGGCGTCGCGCGCTCGTTCCAAAACATCGAGCTCTTCGTCGGCATGACCGTGCTCGAGAATCTCATGCTCGGCCGCCACATACACATGCGGAGTGGCGTTCTTGCCGGTGGCGTGTACTGGGGACCTGCCCGCCGCGAGGAGATCGCGAACCGGCGGATCGTCGAGGAGGTCATTGATTTCCTCGAGATCGAGGACATCCGCGAACGTGTTGTCGGCACGCTGTCATACGGGCTGCAGAAGCGCGTCGAGCTCGGGAGGGCTCTCGCGCTCGAGCCGCGCCTGCTGCTGCTGGACGAGCCGATGGCGGGGATGAATGTGGAGGAGAAAGAGGACATCGCCCGGTTCGTGCTCGACATCAACGAGGAGCGCGGAGTGACGGTCGTGCTCATCGAGCACGACATGGGCGTCGTGATGGACATCTCGACGCGCGTCGCGGTCCTCGATTTCGGCAAGCTCATCGCGCTGGGAACCCCGGCGGAGGTGCGCCGGAACGAGCACGTCGTGAAGGCCTACCTGGGCGAGGAGACGCCGCTGCTACGCGAGGCTGAGCGCGAGGTCACAGGTACGTGACCCTGCCGCAGCTGCTCGCGCGCAACGCCGGCCGTTGGGGCGACAGGCGCACGGCGCTCCGCGAGAAGGACCTTGGTATCTGGCGGGAGACGACCTGGGCCGGGTACTTCGACGAGGTCCGGCGGTTCGCGCTCGGACTCGCGCGGATCGGATTCCGGCGTGGCGACGCGCTCGCGATCGTCGGCGACAACCGCCCCGAATGGGTCTATGCGGAGCTCGCCGCGCAGGCGCTTGGCGGCGTGTCCGTGGGTCTGTACCAAGACGCCATCGCGGCCGAGGTGGCCTTCATCGTGGACCATTGCGATGCGCGCGTGGTCGTGGTCGAGGATCAGGAGCAGGTCGACAAGATGCTCGACCTGCGCGCGAAGATGCCACGGGTCGAGCGCCTCATCTACTACGACCCGCGCGGGCTTCGCGGCTACAGCTCGGAGCTGCTCATGTCCTTTCCGGAGGTGCAGGAGCTCGCCCACGAGGTGGCGCCCGAGCGTTTCGACGAGGAGCTGGTGCGGGGGCGCGACGACGACCTCGCGATCATCTGCTACACGTCCGGCACGACCGGTGAGCCGAAGGGCGCGATGCTCACCCACACGAACATGCTCCGCATGGCGGCGAACCTTCTCGCCGTCGATCCCGCGTCGGAGCGCGATGAGTTCGTCTCGTTCCTCCCGCTCGCGTGGATCGGCGAGCAGATGATGAGCGTCTCTGCCGGGCTCTCCGTCGGGTTCACCGTGAACTTCCCCGAGGAGCCGGAGACCGTTCGCGCGAACATCCGCGAGATCGGGCCGGAGGTCATGTTCTCGCCGCCACGGATCTGGGAGAACCTCCTCTCGAGCGTCCAGGTGAAGATCGCGGACAGCCCCTGGGCCAAGCGGCGAGCCTACGAGTGGGCGCTTGCGGCGGGGTACGCGCGCGCGGAGGCGGTGTTCGCGCACAGACCGCTCGGCCCGTCGCGCCGCGTGGCGCACGCGCTCGCCGAGCTCGCGGTCCTCGCGCCGCTCAAGGACACCCTCGGCCTGTCGCGCATCCGTCACGCCTACACCGGCGGCGCCGCACTCGGGCCGGACACCCTCCGCTTTTTCCACGCGATCGGGGTGAACCTCAAGCAGATCTACGGGCAGACCGAGATCGCCGGGATATCGGTCGTGCATCGCGACGGCGACGTGAAGTTCGAGACCGTCGGCCGGCCAATCCCCGAGACCGACGTCCGCATCTCCGACACCGGCGAGATCCTCGAGCGCAGCCCGAGCGTCTTCCGCGGCTACTACAAGAACCCGGAGGCCACCGCGAAGGCGCTGCGCGACGGCTGGCTGCACTCGGGCGACTCCGGACTCATCGACGAGGACGGCCATCTGGTCGTCATCGACCGCATGGCGGATGTCATGCGGCTCGCGGACAGCTCGAAGTTCTCGCCGCAGTACATCGAGAACAAGCTGAAATTCTCACCGTATGTTAAGGAGGCCGTCGTCGTGGGCCAAGACCATCCGTACGTCGCGGCGCTCGTGAACGTCGATTTCGCGAACGTCGGCAAGTGGGCCGAGACCCACGGCCTCGGGTACACCACTTATGCCGACCTGTCGCAGAAGCCGCAGGTCGCCGAGCTCCTGTCTGCGCACATTCTGCGCGTGAACCGCGATCTGCCGAAGGTCGCCCGGATCGCGCGCTTCGTTGTTCTGCACAAGGAGCTCGATGCCGACGACGAGGAGCTGACCCGTACGCGCAAGGTGCGGCGGCGCTTCGTGGAGGAGCGCTATCGCGAGCTCATCGACGCGCTCTATGGAGACGGGGTAGAGGTGGTCATCGACACCGAAGTGAAGTACCAGTCCGGCAGGCAGTCGCGCTTGCGGGTTCCGGTACAGGTCCGCACGCTGGAGGCGGAGATTGTCGCCTGAGTTCGTGTTCTTCCTCCAGCTCCTCGCCGGCGGCATCGCCGTCGGTGGCGTCTACGCGCTCATCGCGCTCGGCTTCGTCATCATCTACAAGGCCACGGACGTGCTCAACCTCGCGCAGGGCGAGATGCTCATGGTGGGCGCGTACGTCTCGTACTGGCTCCTCGATCGCGGCGGCTTGCCGTTCCCGCTCGCCGTCGCCGGGACGCTCGTGTTCGCCATCACGCTCGGGCTGGTAATCGAGCGGCTCGCGCTCCGACCGCTCATCGGCGAGCCGGTCATCTCCGTGATCATGGTGACGATCGGCCTCTCGATCGTGCTGCGCGCGGCGGTGATCCTGGTGTACGGCACCGAGTACCGCGTCTACCCGTCGGTCCTGCCGAAGGATCCGGTGCTGATCGGTCCAGTAACTCTTCCGCTCGAGTTTGTCGTGTCGTTCGTCATCGCCGTCGCGCTTGTCGGCGCGTTCGCGGCGCTGTTCCGCTACACGCGGATCGGCGTCGCCATGCGCGCGGTGGCCGACGATCAGCAGGCCGCGCTCTCGATGGGCATCGACGTGCGGTCGGTGTTCGCGGTCTCGTGGGTCATCTCGGCGCTCGTCTCGGCGGTGGGCGGCATCCTCCTCGCGAACATCCAGGGCGTCGGCATCCTGCTCGCGACACTCGGCCTGAAGGCCCTGCCGGTCGCAATCCTCGGTGGCCTCGACTCGACGGCCGGCGCGGTGATCGGCGGCGTGGTCGTGGGCGCGCTCGAGAACCTGTCGGCGGGGTACCTCGACGGACCGCTCGGCGGCGGCGTGCGCGAGGTGGCGCCGTTCGTGTTCCTCGTGCTCATCCTGCTCGTGCGGCCGTACGGGCTCTTCGGCAAGGAACGTATCGAGCGTGTTTGAACGCGCGCTGACGTGGCGCCGCGAATGCGGCGTCTTCCGGACCTCGTATGCGGCGGACCTCGCGCTGCGGCGCACGCCGGTCGCGCGCCTGCGCCTGGCCATCGTGGTGCTGGCCGCCTTGATCTTTCCCTTCGTCGCCGACCGCTACGCGCTGTCGATCGTCAACCAGGTCGCGCTCGCGTCGATCGCGGCGCTCGGGCTCAACATCCTCGTCGGGTTCACCGGGCAGATCTCGGTCGCCCAGGGAGCCTTCCTCGGCGTCGGGGCCTACACGAGCGCGGTGCTGACGACGAAGCTCGGGCTGCCCTTCTGGATCGCACTGCCGGCCGCCGGCACGGTGACGGCCGTGGTCGGCGGCGCGTTCGGGATCCCGTCGTTGCGGCTCAAGGGCCTGTACCTCGTCATCGCCACGCTCGCCGCACAGGTCATCCTCGAATGGCTCATGGTCCATCTGGTCCCGGTCACCGGCGGCAGCCAGGGGATCTTCGGCATCCCGTCGCCTTCGCTCGGCCCGCTGGTGTTCGACACCGAGCGCTCCTACTACATGTTGTCGGTCGGCGGCCTCGCCCTGGCGCTCCTGTTCGCGGCCAACCTCTTCCGCAGTCGCGTCGGCCGCGCCTTCATGGCCATCCGCGACCATGACATTGCGGCTTTGGTCGTCGGCGTCGACGTGTTTCGCTACAAGATTCTCGCGTTCGCAGTCAGCTCGTTCTACGTCGGCGTCGCGGGCGCGTTGCAGGCGCACCATGCGCTCATCGTGAGCCCGGAGAACTTCAACCTGAGCGTCTCGATCGAGTACCTCGGCATGGTCATCATCGGCGGCCTCGGCACCGTGAGTGGCTCGGTCTACGGTGCCGCGTTCATTCGCCTGCTGCCCATCGCCCTCGCGATCGCCGCCCGCTCGGTCCCCGGTGCGGCGTTCAACGTCAATGTCGTCAAGGAAGCGGTGTTCGGGCTCGCGATCATCGGCTTCCTCATCTTCCAACCGCGCGGGCTCGCAAAGATCTGGCGTGACATCAAGGAGTACTTTCGCTTGTGGCCTTTCGCATACTGACCCCGCGGAGAAGGGGGTACTGGAATGAGACGCGTCCTCGGGCTGCTCACCACGCTCGCGCTGTTGCTCACCGCTTGCGGCGGCTCCGGCGGAGGGGGAACTTCCGGCGGGGCGGCCAAGGCGCCGGTGAAGATCGGTGGCATCTTCGACCTGACCGGCGCGACCTCCGACGTCGGCGCGCCATACGCCGATGGGGTCAAGGACTACGTCGCGTTCCTCAACGAGAACGGCGGCGCGAATGGTCACCAGATCGTCCTGGTCTCCGACGACTATGCCTACCAGATCCCGCGCGCCGAGGAGCTGTACAACCGCCTCGTCACGCAGGAGCAGGTCGTCGCGATCATGGGCTGGGGGACCGGCGACACCACCGCGCTCACGCCGAAGATCACGAAGGACAAGCTGCCCTTCATGTCGGCGTCCTACGCCGAGGATCTCGTCATCGACGTCGCGCGGACGCCGTACAACTTCATGATCGGCGTCACATACTCCGACCAGGCGCGCGTGCTGCTCAAGTACATCAAGAGCACGTGGAAGGGCAGCTCGTCCCCCAAGGTGTCGCTCAGCTTCAGTGACTCGGCCTTCGGACGCGCCCCGGTCGAGGACGCGAAGAAGTACATGGCCGCGGAGGGCATCACCACCACGGCCGATGTCATCGTCGCGCTCAACTCGCTGGACATGTCGCCGCAGCTGCTCGCGGTGAAGAACGCCGAGCCCGACTTCCTGATCATGAACCACACCCAGGCGCCGACCGCGGTCGAGGCCAAGAGCGCGAAGCAGGCCGGCCTCACCAAGACGACGCTCGCAAGCCTCAACTGGGGCACCGGCGAGAAGACGATCGAGCTCGGCGGCACGGCCGCCGACGGGATGCTCGGAGTCCAGCCGTTCGCCTTCTTGAGCGAGGACGTTGCCGGTCTCAAGGAGATCACGGCCTACCTGCAGAAGAAGGGGAAAGACCCGAAGAAGACCCCGGTCAACTACGTCCAGGGCTGGCTCACGATGAAGGTCATGGCCGAAGGGGTGAAGCGCGTCGACGGCGACGTCACCGGCGAGAAGCTCAAGGCCGCGCTCGAGACGCTGAAGGACTTCGACACCGGCGGCATCACCGACAAGATCACGTTCAGCGCCAAGAGTCACCGCGGTGCGTTCGCGACGCGCATCTTCAAGGCCGATGCCGCGAAGGGCGTGTGGGTCCAAGTTGCGCCGCTCGCTTCGGCGTCGACTCGGTAGCGCCGAACCCGGATGTTGACCCTCAACAATGTCGAGGTCATGTACGACAAGGTCGTGCTCGTTCTGAAAGGCCTCTCGCTCGAGGTACCGGACGGCAGGATCGTCGCGTTGTTGGGGGCCAACGGCGCCGGCAAGAGCACCACGCTCAAGGCCATCTCGGGCCTCCTGCGCACCGAGGAGGGCGAGGTGACCGACGGGTCGGTCGAGCTCGACGGGGTACGCCTCGACCGGCTCGAGCCGTCCGAGATCGTGCGGCGTGGGGTCTTCCACGTGCTCGAGGGCCGGCGGGTGTTCGAGCACCTCACGGTGGAGGAGAACCTATTCGCCGGCGCGCACACCCGCCGCGACCGAGCCGTGCGCACCGACCTCGCCGACGTCTACGGGTACTTCCCTCGTCTTCTGGCACGACGTCGCGGCACCGCCGGCTATCTCTCCGGTGGCGAGCAGCAGATGCTCGCCATCGGTCGGGCGCTCATGGCGCGGCCTCGGCTCATGCTGCTCGACGAGCCCTCGCTCGGGCTGTCGCCGATGCTGGTGCAGGAGATCTTCGGAATCATCGAGCGCATCAACCGCGATCGCGGCACGACGATCCTCCTCGTCGAGCAGAACGCGCGCCGCGCGCTCGGGATCGCCCACTACGGCTACCTCATGGAGAGCGGTCGGATCGTGCTGGACGGGCCGGTGGAGACGCTGCGCGAGAATGAGGACGTCAAGGAGTTCTACCTCGGCCTCACCGACCTCGGCACCGCGCGGTCGTACCGGGATGTGAAGCACTACAAGCGACGCAAGCGCTGGCTCTCGTGACGAGCAATGTGGGGGTTCGCCCCGCAGACCCCGATTTCGCGAAGCCCGAGGAGCGGCGCGCCTACCAGGAGCGCTGGGCCGCGGCGCTTGTGGCCCACGCCTACGACAACGCACCGGCGTTGCGCGCGTGCATGCCCGGACGCGACGCGGCCCTCGCTGCGGTCCGGATCACCCGCAAGGACGAGCTCATCGCGCTGCAGCGCGCCGACCCGCCGTTCGGCGGCTTCCTGGGGGTGCCGCGCGAACGCGTCGCCCGGATCTTCCTCTCGCCCGGACCGCTCTACGACCCACAGGGTCTGTCCCCCGATCACTGGAGATTCGCGCCGGCGCTCCGCGCGGCGGGTTTCGAGCCCGGTATGACCGTGCACTGCGCGGTGTCGTACCACGGGACGCCGCTCGGCTGGATGTTCGACGGGGCGCTGCAGGTGATCGGCTGTACGGTGCTGCCGGCGGGGACGGGCAACACCGAGCTTCAGGTGCAGATGATCCTCGGTACGGGCGCGACCGGCTTTGTCGGCACGCCGAGTGGGCTGCGCATCCTGCACGAGAAGGCTGCCGAGCTCGGTGTCCGCGAGCTACCGGTCCGTCGCGCGTTTGTCGCGGGCGAGAAGCTCGCGCCGTCGCTGCGAGCCGATCTCGAGGCCCGCGGGGCGACGGTCTGCCAGGCTTACGGCACCGCGGACCTGGGCTGCCTCGCCTACGAATGCCTCGAGCGGGACGGGATGCACGTGCCGGCCGATGCGATCGTCGAGATCGTCGACCCACGGACCGGCCAGCCGGTGCCCGTCGGCGAGACCGGGGAGGTCGTCGCGACCGTGAACGAGCCGACCTACCCCCTGCTCCGCTTCGGAACGGGCGATCTCTCAGCCCTCACAGAGGACCCCTGCGCCTGCGGGCGCACCGCACCGCGCCTCCTCGGCATCTTCGGGCGCGTTGGCGACGGGGTGAAGGTCCGTGGGATGTTCGTCTACCCACGCCAGGTCGAGGAGGTGCTCGGTCGCCACGTCGCCGGCGGGCGCGCGCAGCTCGTCGTCACGCGCGAGGGCGTCCACGACACGCTCGAGGTGCTCGTCTCGGCGCCTGGGCTGGATGATGCCACCTTGCCTGCGCTCCAGTCCGCGCTGCACGAGGTGATCAAGGTGCGTCCGGTGATGCGGCGGGCCGAGCTCGCGGCCGACGCACCAAAGGTGCTCGACCTGCGGACCTGGGACTGACCCGGGACACGCGGTCGGGGCTCAGCCTCCGCGTCCGAAGTCCGCCTCCACCCACCCGTCGGTAGAGACGACGATCGTCAATGCAGCGGTTCACCCTTGAGCTCGACGGCCAGGTCATCACCGAATACGTCTTGCGTCGCGGCGGGGGCGCGGGTCGGGCGGATTCGTCGGGCCAAGCGAGGCGCGATCAGCTTCGGCGAGCTGGGTCGCAGAAGCGCGATCCGAGCGAGCGATGATCTCAGCGGCTCGTACATGGGCTACGCGCTCAAGCGGTAACCGCCGCTTGAAGGGGCGGTCGTCCCGTATGCAGGACGGCCGCCCCCTCGGCTTCTCTCGACGAGCTCAGCGCGGATAGCTAATGGTGCTCAGAGCAGAATGGCGAGAGCGAGCAGCGCGATGAGCCAGTACGTTAGGTTGGCGATACCAGTGATCACGTTGAGTGCCGCGAGGACCGCGACGACGCCCGCGATGGCCGCCAGTAGCCAACCGATGCCTGGGGCGTTGTAGGGACGCTTCAATGGTTCAGTCCTCCCTTTTCCGTCGTCGTAACCAGCCTGCCTTTTGAGCCGCCTCCCCTGGTCCAGCTTGCGGTGCATGATAGGAAGCCGGCAATCGCCCGTAATGCCCGCGCTCATGAGGGCATTGATCGCAACGAAAACCGCATCACAGCGGTTCGCCCGGTTTCCGCTCTTCCGGGACGACTCACCGGCAGGGAGCGGGGGCGAGCAGAACCTGGCGGTATCACGGGATGCCCCACGGCTTCCTTGGCTTCCCGTCACTTGGCGAAACACGGCGGGCGCTCGACGAGACCTAAGCCGAGCTCAAGAGACGCCTCGGCACGTAGGCGTCATGGACGAGCAATGGTCTTGGCTCCTTCAGCCGGCGGCTAAACGCAATGGTCTTGTGAAACTCGAGGACGAACTTGTCGAGACTGTTCCCTAGGCGGCGCAATGGTTCACTAGACCATTGCTCGCTCTTGCGCCGTCAGCGCGGCGCGCCTGCGACTCCGGAAGGCCGGATCTTGCAGGCTGAGACAGTAAAATGGAGTTCCCCGCCGAGGTAGCTCAGTTGGTAGAGCAATGGTCTGAAGAACCGCGCTCCGCGTCGTCTCTCGAATTTCCGAAGAAACTCGCGGGTGATACGGGTTGTCAGCGGTCCAAGACAAATAGTCTCGCTGCTACATAGTTCTGAGTGCGGCGGGCAGGTCGCACTCGATGTCGGAAGGCCACGCGCGCCGCATCAGATGAAGCGGCCGCATCTTGATCGCTGGTTGACTACTGACCCACGAGCCGGTCGGGTAAGGCGGCTGACTCCCGATCAGCCGTCCTCCGGAGGCGCTTGGAAAAAGCAGAGGTCGACAACACGTCCGTCTCCGCTCTCGTTCTCTCGCATCGCCCGGGATAGCAGCCGACGTGCTCGTCGCCCGAGCGCAAACGCCTTTCGATCGCCTCAGATCGGCCGCGCGACTCCTTAGCTTGAACTCGCGACATTCCAGCTCGGCGGGATGTCAACGAATGAGCGATCGAGATCTTGGACTGACGGACACCCAAGTAGCCTCAGCGTGCGGACGAGTTCTCCTCGCAGAATTTCTATGGCGCGCGC
>JALYST010000130.1 GCA_030854665.1 Actinomycetota bacterium | reverse complement strand
GATCACGCCCAAGCTCGCGGACAAGATGCTCGCCGCCGGTGTCGACGTGATCACACTCGGCAATCACGTCTGGCGCCGTGGCGAGATCGTGCCGTACCTGAAAGAGAGCGACCGCATGATCAGACCGGCGAACCTGTCGAAGCGCGCGCCCGGCAAAGGGCTCACGTTCGTCACGGCGGGCGACGGCAACGAGGTCGCGGTGATCAATCTGCTCGGCGCGCTCTTCCTCGGACCGCCCGTCGGTCCCTTCGAGGTGATCGACGAGCTCGTGGACGAAGCGCAGAAGCGCACGCCGGTGATCGTCGTCGACATGCACGCCGAAGCAACCAGCGAGAAGGTGGCTCTGGCGAAGTGGCTCGACGGCAAGGTGACCGCGGTCTTCGGAACGCACACGCACATCCAGACGAACGACGCACGCGTTCAGCCCGGTGGCACGGCGGCCATCACCGACGCGGGGATGACCGGGCCGCACGACTCGGTGATCGGCGTGCAGGCCGAGCTCGCCATCAGGGCGATGCGCACCGGCATGCCCGTGCGCTTCGAAACGGCATCGGGTGAGGTCCGGATCGAGGGTGTCCTCGTCGAGTGCGGCGTCGACGGTCGCGCGACGAGTTGCGAGTCCGTGCGCGTCTCCGTGGAGTGAGCGCTAACGCGTGGCGGCTACACGCCGTAGCGTCACGGTGAGCACCGCGACGAGAGCGACCAGCGTCAGGTCACGCCCGAGCAGCAGCCACGAAAAACCCGCTTCGAAGTCGAGCGAAAGCCTGAAGTAGCGAAACGGAAACCAGGTTTGCGTCAGGACGAGCGCGACGCAGAGGAGCGCGCTCGCTCCGAGCCCCCGGCGCCCACGCACGAGCGGCACGATCGGAATCAGCCAGATCATGAACTGTGGCGACAGGACCTTCCCGAAGGCGATGAACGCACAGAGCGCGGCCGCGGTCGAGCGAACGAGCGCTTCGGCGTCGCCTCGCCCACGCGCGAACGCAGCCCAGATCCAGATCAGCACTCCTGTTTGCAGGATCGTGGAGGCCACCGCCAACCAGTCTGCGGCAGTGCCGGCGAGATTCTGCGAGCCGTGGCTCGTCTCGCCCGTCACGGCGGCCCCGAAGACGTGATGGCCGACCAGGAGCAGCGCCGATCCGAGGCTCTCTACCTGCAGCGGCCTGGTCAACTGCACGCGGAGGCTTTGCCAGACGCCGTCCGGGGAGAGAATCACGAAGGGGGCGAACACGGCCGCGACGACGCCTAGCGCAAGCGCTAGACAGGTGAGCGCCTCGCGCCGGCCCGCCCGCTTCCACACGAACGCCACGCCGAGCGGCACGAACACGGCCGGATAGAGCTTGGCGGCGACACCGAGCCCGAGTAGCGCATGACCAAGGCGCAGCCGTCCCGACAGGAGCGCTGCAAGCGAAGCGGCGACAAGCGCCGCCGGCCAGAGGTCGAAGCGACTGAGAATGACCGAGCCCAGGAAGAGTGGGGCGATCGCCGCAAAGCAGAGCGCAGCCCAGACGTTCACCGTGCTACGCCGGAGTGTGCGCAGCACCACCGCCATGGCGGCGAGGGCGGCGGCGCCGCACAACCACATCAGCGTCTCGAACGAGCGACGGAAGCCGGTCGACACTTCCTGATTCCGGCCGGGCTCGGCCAGCCCCGGAAGAGCGAAGACAGGCAGCGCACCGGGCGGGTACTCGACGTTGAAATCTCGGTATGGAACCTTTCCGTCCGCGATCGCATTCCCGTAGCGCTGGTAGACGGGGGTATCGATCAGCTGCTTGTGCTTGTAGAAGCCGACGTGCAGCAGCGTCCACGAGACGACGAAGAGCGCGATCGCCGCGAACGCCGCGGCGACCACGGAGCGCTCAGACGCCGGCTTCGGACTGCTCAGAACCATTCGAGAGCAGAGCAAACACGACGAAGGGAAAGAACCACGGGATGTAGAGGTAGATCCAGTGAGTCAGCACAACCTCGAAGCCGATCAGGAGCGCGCCGGTCAACGCGGCCAGTTGCAGTGGCGTCTTCGTGCGCGGCACGAAGGCCGCCGCCACCGCGCCGAGCACGAGCAGTCCCTCGAGCACCCGCTGCACGATGTGGAGATCCGGAATCCCCCGCGCGTGGTACTGCGCCCAGTCCCAGAGGGAGAATGGCGATTCCCGTGTGATCTGGGTCTTCAGGGTGCGCTCGTAGAACGTTTGCGCCGCCTGGATCGGGTGGCCGTCGAGCAGCAGAACGGAGAACGCAACGAGGGTGGCGACCACGAATCCCGCGGCGAAGGCAAAAGCGGGACGAGGCCGCCGGACCGGGCCGGGATACGTCAGCCAGAGCGGCGCGACGATGAGCGTCGCGAACTTCGTCCAGCCGGAGAGGGCGACGGAAGACCCACGCGCCCAGGGAAAACTCGCCAGCCAGAAACCGAAGATGAGGAAGACCGGCACGATCGCATCGTTCGTATTGGACATGGAGACGTACTGCGTGAACGGGAACGCCGCCCATGCGAATGCGAGCGCAGCGCCAAGCCAACGACCGCCGTAGCGTAAGCCGACGAGCCCGAGCCCAAGCGCGCAAAGCACGTCGAAGATGATCGACGTGAGGTGAACGGCCGGGAGCTTGTCCCACTTCCCCGACCAGCCCCGGATCCAGTAGCCGGGGAGATACGCCTCGTAGGCAACCGGACCGTAGGTATCCCCGAGCGGATTGGCCGACTCGCAGCGTCCGTTGAACTGGATCCGGTCTCGGATCTCGCCCTCGGAGTCGGCCGGCCCGCAGGCCTTGAGCTCGTCCTCTTTCGGAAAATTGTCGTACGGCATCACGCCGCTGGAGATCCGCTGCGCGCCGATCACGCCGGCGTAGCCAACGTCGATCACGTTCGAGTCCTCGAGATTGAGGCCGACGCGGAAGCCGATGAGAAAGACAGCCGCGGCGAGCAACACGGCCGGCCTCCAGAGGGGCCGCGCGGCGCGCACGGGGCGACCGCGCACGCCGACCCAGACGCAGCGTGCGAGCAGATAGACAAGCGGCGGATAGGCGAGCGGCACGCTCGTAAAGATGTCCCCGTCGTTGAAGTACCAGAGCGAGACCGAGAACGACAGCAGTGCGAGCAGGTCGAGATTCCGGAGCGAGAGCGGCCGGCGGAAGTCTGCGAGCCCGAGCAGGAAGGCCGCGCAGAAGGCGAGCCAGACCGGCAACGTGTTGATCTTCTTGCCTCCGAATGCGCCCTCGTAGCCCCGCGCCATCTTCCAGGCAACCTGTGGGCCCGTCCACGCTTCGGTGACCCTGGTCGAGGCGTCGTCGACCTTGCCCTGCGCGATCTCGCCGGCGTCGACGCGCTTGTTCTTGCTCCACCAGACATGGACCGTCCAACAGCCGCCCTGCGCGCCCGCCGTGCACTTCGATGCGTCGGCTTCGTAGGTCGCGTCGGTGACGCGTCCCTTGTGCGGGTAGCGGTCGAGCCAGTCCGCGACCTTGTCGTTGCCGAGGAATAGGGTCGTCGCTCGCTCCTTCGTCAGTCGAGGCTTGGAGTCCGACGAGGACGGAGGGGCGGCCGAGACGGTCGGGACGAAAGCCGCTGCCGCGAGCACGGCGACGGCCGCGGACAGGACCAGCCTCAGTGCCGTCTCCGGAACGACCAGAGCTTGTTGCCGATGAAGTTCGCCGGTGTCACCAGGACGATCGCAATCGCCTGCGCCACGATCTTCCCGAGCCCGAGCTCGACCAACAAGGTGAGGATGGCGAGATTGCCGAGGTAGACGATCACCGACACTGCGAAGAAGCGCAAGCCCTGGTGCCCGAAGTGTCCGCGATCGCGGCGGAACGTCCAGAGCCGGTTCCAGAGGTAGTTGTTGGTGACGGCGACGAGGAACGAGCCGGACGCCGCCAACCGGTAATGCAGATCGGCGGCGTCGAGCAGCGCGACGTAGACAACGAGGTTGACGACGTAGCCCGACGCCCCGACGGCGCAGAACTTCGCCAGCTCTTCCCAGTTGCTCCGCTGGCGCAATGCGCGACTGGCGCGGGCGCGCAGCCCCGCGGCGACGGCTGCGTCCCGCTCCTCCATGAGGCTGGAGAGACTAGAGGTTAGGCAGCTGACCGGCGCTTGGGAGCGAATCGCAGCGCCGCATCGAACGGGACGCGCTTTTTATCCACGATCGCCGCGACCAGCCGCCCGTCTTCGGCGATAACGACGTCCTGCAGCGTTCCGAGCTTGCGTCCGTTCCGCTCGACCGGGCGGCCCCGCAGCCGACCGAGGGCAAGCGCGCGGGCTCGGTAGAAGTCCAACTCATGCTGCTCGAGGAGGACGAACGGCGACAGGATTCGGATCTCCTCGCCGCGGAACGCAGCCGTTGGCAGGGGCAGGAAGCGGTGCACCTCGTCACCGCACAGCAGGTCGAGCCCCACCGCACGCTGAGCCTCCGGATCGAGGAGCAAGTCGACAGGCCGCCCGACCTGGATCCCGTGCAGGCGCACAGGCAGGCCCAGCAGCTCAGCTCCGGTTCTCTCCCTCATCCCGCCGCCATCGTGCCCGGAACGGCCGGACGCAAACGCGTCAGAACCCCTCTTCCCCCAGGAGAGGGACGAAACGACAGGGCACGGAGCGCAGGACGGCCGGGCCCTCGGGGCCGCGGACGATCACCTCGAGGCGCTGCATGCCGCGACGCCCGACCGGCACAACGAGGCGCCCACGCGGCTCGAGCTGCTCGTAGAGCGTCCGCGGGAGCTCCGGTGCCGCTGCCGCGACCGCGATCGCGTCGAAGGGTGCCCGCTCGGGGAGACCGCGCGACCCGTCGCCGACATGCACGCGAACCCGGCCGTAGCCGGCGGCCGCGAGGTTCTCGCGCGCGCGCTCGGCGAGCGCTGGGATGCGCTCGATCGTGTCCACGTCCTCCGCCAGCTCGGCGAGCACCGCGGCCTGGTAGCCGGAGCCGGTTCCGACGTCGAGAACGCGTTCGGGGCCGGTCAGCGCGAGCGCTTCGCAGATCCTGGCGACCATGTACGGCTGGGAGATCGTCTGGCCGTCACCGATCGGCAGAGCCGCATCGTCGTAGGCGCGGCCGCGAAGTTTCTCCGGCACGAAGAGCTCACGCGGGATTCGCTCCATTGCGGCAAGCACGCGCCCGTCGACGACATCTCTGCCACGCAGCTGCGCAGCAACCATCCGGCTCCTGGCCTCGGCGGCGGGATCAGGCGGCACGCGTGAGCGTACGGGCGTACGCAGGAGGCGCGACCCCGAAATGCTGCAGCACGGCGGGCGCGACCTCCACGATCGACTGCGGTTGCGCATCGATGCCGATCGTCAGCATCGGGACCTCCGAGTCGCCGCGCCGCAACGAGCCGTGACTCCCTCCGCCCGAGTGATGACGGCCGGCGAGGTCGGCGAACTCGAATCCGGGCGCGGCCGAGACGATCAGGTCGCCGGCGTTCGGGTTGTTGAGCGCAGCCCAGGATCGCTCGAAGCCGCCTGGGTACCCGAGCAAGCCCTCGTCCCCACTGGTGGTCCACGAGCCGGCCTCGGGTGCGAACCGCAACTCCTCCCCCTCGCGGCGCGCAATCGCGTCCGTCCCTTCGAGGAACAGCACCGTCTCTGCGGACTCTTCTCTGTCGAGCCGCTGCGCGAGCGATCGCGCGTCGGGTGCATCGCCCCCGAGCCGGTACACCATCCCGGCGCGGTTCGATGCAGTCACGAGCACGTCGTCGAGGTCGCCGAACGGCCTCTCCAGCCGAACGTGCCGGTCGACGTGTGTCTGCCCGTGGTCGGAGCAGAGCACCACCGCGTAGCGCTCGAGGAACTCGTCGGGTCCGCCCGCCGCGTCGAGGAGCGCACCGATCGCCGCATCGCTCCGCGTCAAGGCTTCGAAGGCATCGTCGGGACCGTGCGCGTGAGAGGCGTAGTCGTAGTCCGGTAGGTAGTAGACGAGGAAGTCGAAGCCGTCACGGGTGACGAGCCAGCGTCCAACCGCGGCCGCGTAGCCGTCGATGGAACCGTGCGAACGCCCGAAGACCGCGAGCGGCGCGCCGGTCGGATCCGACTCGAACAGGTTGTAGAAGAAGAAGCGCTTGGGCCCATAAGCCGGGAACGTCAGGCCCGGGAGCGTCGGCAGATGAGGTGTCCGCCCGCGGTAGCACGTGATGTTGATCGCCGCCGCGGTCAACCCGGCATCCTCCAGCGACTCATAGACGGTGACCGCATCCGTCCCGAGATGAAGCCGGTTCAGGTTGATGATCGTGTCGAGGATGGAACGTGCCATTCCCGCTGCGCGCACCGCGCCGAAGGACGAGCCGTACTCGACCAGCCGTGCGCGCTCGCGGTCGTACCAGACCAGGTGCGGGATGCGGTGAACGTCCGGGTGCGCACCGGTTGCAAGTGACGAGACGCACACAGGCGTCAGTGAAGGGAACGTCGAGATCGCGCGTGAGTAGGACCCCTGTTCCGCGAGGAACGAGAGCGCGGGTGCGCGTCCGTCGCCGACCGCCCCCTCGAACATCGACGGCGTCAGCCCGTCGATGACGATGAGGATGAGCTTTCGGGCCATTAGTCCTTGGCGAGCGAACGCAAACCGGCGTACCGCTCGCCCGCGCGGCCGCGCAAGCGGGCGGCGAGGGCGGGAATGAGCGTAGCCTCCAGATAGCCCGCGATCGGAATCCAGGCGACGGCCGCGAGCACAACTGCTGCGAGCCCGATGAAGACCGCGGTGCCGAACCGGGAGCCCCCACGGCGCATGGTCCCCGAGACAAGTTGCGCCGCACCGAGGGAGCCGAGCGCACCGCCCACACCGCCGCCGACCGCCTCGTCCCACTGGCCGAAGGCGAAGCCCACCGCGACGCCGGCACCGGCAGCGAGGAGAAGCGCGGCGGCCAACGCAGCTCGCGTCCCCGTCAGGAATCCCGCCAGCAGCACGCCCGCTGCGACGCCGAGCCCTGCGCAGACACCGATCCAGTACCAGCTTCCCATCGGACACCGAGTGTAGTTTGCGCGGCTCGTTTGCCGGGAAAGGAAAAGGGCCGCTCCCCCCGCGGATTCGACTCAGGAGGAACCCACCGAGTGAGAGACGATCCCAAGCCCTTGCTTGTCTTCTTCTGGTCCGAACGGTCGGGCCCGGCACGACGTATGGAGAGCCTGCTCGCGCATCTTGCTCGGAAGGAGCGCACCCGGCTTCGCGTGATGCGTGTCGACATCGAGGAGCAACCGGAGCTGGCGGAACGTTTCGGAGTGGCTGCGGTGCCGGCCCTCGTCCTCGTGAAAGGCAAGCGCGTCGTCGACCGAATCGACGGGCGTGCGAGCGCTCCGAAGATCGAGAACATGCTCGCGCCCCATCTCGCAGCCGCAGCCGCGTAGCCACAAACCGGTTCCCGTCTGTCTCCGTAGGTCCCGTGACGCCCGGGTGCCACTGCCCCGGTGCCCGGGCGCCCTCACTGGCGCGGTGAGCCCGCCTCATCGCTGCTCGAGCCTGCGGATGACCGCGAGGCCGAACTCGGCCGCACGGGCGCCATCGACGACGCGGTGGTCGAACGTGAGTGACATGTAGCCGGTCTGTCCTGCGACGACCTCGCCGTCCCGGACGACCGGCCTCGGCCCGATGCGGCCGATGCTCAGAATTGCGACTTCGGGATGATTGACGATCGGTGTTTGCAAGAGGCCGCCGAGCTTTCCGGCGCTCGTGACCGTGAAGGTGGAACCGCGCAATTCGTCCAGCTTGAGCGTTCCCTCGCGCGCGCTTTCTGCGAGGCGCGCGACATCCGCGCCCAGATCTTCCAGTGAGCGCGCGGCGCAGTCCCTGACGACCGGGACGACGAGCCCGTCGTCGGTCTGGACGGCGACACCCAGGTCGTAGCGATCGAGGAAGACGATCTCGTCTCGCTCCAGGCGCGCGTTCAACTCCGGAAATTCCTTCAACGTCTCGGCGCACGCCTTCAGCAATGCCGGGACCAGCTGCTTCAGGTCCACGCCGGAGAAGTCGCACTCCTCCACCCAAGTGACAGCGGGCACTTCACGATGGGCGCGCGTCATGTGCTCGGCAATCACGCGCCGCACTCCGCGCAGCGGCTCGCGCCTGCCCTCGCTCGGCCCCGCCGCCGCGCGCACGTCGTCCTCGGTGATGCGTCCCTGCGGGCCCGTGCCGGCGAGCGAGTCGAGATCGACGCCGAACTCCTGCGCGATCTTGCGCACGAGCGGCGTGACTCTTGCCTTCGCGGCGCGCTCGGGTGCGGGTGCGGCGGGCGGCCGTTCGCCGTCGGGCTTGCCGCCAATGACGACGAGCACGGTCCCGACCGGGACGACCTTTCCTTCCTCGACGAGGATGCTGGTCACGGTCCCCGCGGCTGGCGACGGGATCTCGACCGTCGTCTTGTCGGTCTGGATCTCGACGAGCGGGTCGTCCTCAGCGATCTCCTGCCCTTCGGCGACGAGCCAGCGTGCAATCTCGCCTTCCGTCAGTCCCTCGCCGAGGTCGGGAAGCTTGAACTCGTAAGCCACGGTTACGGCATTGTTATCGCGTCGTGGCGCAAGACGGCGTGCACACCTCTGACGCCGTTGACGAGTTGTGTGACGCGCAGGTCGACGACGACACTCGCGAGCGCGAGAGCGTCGACACGTTCGATCTCGAGCTCGCGCCGCATCAACTCGAGCATCGCGTCGATGGCAACCGCCGCCGCTTCGTCGAGGTCCTCGTCGAAGCCGAACGCAAGCCAGGCCTCGGGCGTCCAGGCGATCGGTGTTTTCAGCTCGGGCCGGTCGTCGACCGAAAGGGTGAGCTCGAGCCGGTCGAGCGGACACTCGATCGCAGTCTGGGAAACCTCACCGTCTCCCTGACGCGCGTGACCGTCTCCGGCCGAGAAGAGTGCGCCGTCGACCGGAATTGGAAGGAACAGCGTCGTGCCCGCCACGAGCTCCGTGCAGTCGATGTTGCCGCCCCAGCGGCGTGGTGGCGCGGTCGGATGGATGCCCGGCTCGGGCGGAGGCATGCCGAGCACGCCGGGAAACGGTCGCAGCTCGACCTCGCGCCCCTGCGGATCGCGGCCGACGCCGGCTTGCGCGTCGAGGCTCCAGTGGATGACGAGCGTCTCTCCATCGCTCAGGCCGAGCCGGTCGTTGAGGGGCGTGGACCAGCCGCCGGCATATGTCGCCCCAAACGACCCGACACCCACGGCGTCGATCCGGACCGCGAGCGTTTGTCCTGTGCGGGCGCCGCGCACCTCAATGGGTCCGACGAGCGCATGTCCGTCGTCCAGTTCCTCGTCGCGAGGCTCGAACTTCTCCCCCGGTGCGAAGTGCCAGGCGGAGTCGAGACACGAGAACGCAACGGTGTCGCCGCTGTCGATCGTCAGGATCGGAGCGAGGTCACGCGAGAAGTGGCCGTGCAACGTGCGTCGCTCGAGGGGAATCTGGTGGGTCATGCGCGAGGGAATCCGATCCAGGCGTCACGTGGGGCGAGTAGGACGCGAAGGCCGCCGCGCTTCCCGTGTTCGAAGAACTCCCACAACGAGACGGCCTGCCATTCGTCAGCTTCGAGCTCGCCTGCATTCTCCGCAGGGACGTACCCGGCCTGCACTCGGCGGTGTTCGTCCCAGATCCCGACCGCATTCGGATCGTGCTCGTTGTCCGGCTCAGCGACGAGGGCAAGCGGCCGGCCTGGAGCGAACGCATCGTCCTGCAGCGCATCGATCCGGTACGACACGCCGGCGACCTTGATCATGCG
>JALYST010000129.1 GCA_030854665.1 Actinomycetota bacterium | reverse complement strand
TCGCGACGAGCGGGGCGACCCCACCGGCGTGCTCCGTGAGGAGTGCGCCTGGCACTTTCGTGACACCTATGTGCGGCCGACCGAGGACGAGATGGTCGAGGCCTCACGCGAGGGCGTTCGCCTCGCGATCGCGCGTGGGGTCACCGCAGTGCACGACAAGGATGGCTGGCTCGGCGCCCTCGGCGTCTGGCAGCGACTCCGCGAGGAAGGCTCCCTCCACCTCCGCGTCTGGCAATCCATGCCGGCGGGACAGGTGGCGGAGCTCGCCGACCTGCGCATTCGCAGCGGCTTCGGCGACCATTTCGTGCGCATCGGCTACCTGAAGACGTTCATGGACGGGACGCTGGGCTCGCAGACGGCCCGGATGCTGGACGGCTCCGGCGTCCAGATCACAAGCAGGGAACAGCTTGCGGAGAACATCCGCCGCGGCGCACAAGCCGGCCTTCCAGTCGCGGTCCATGCGATCGGCGACCTCGCCAACCGCGAAGCGCTCGACGCATTCGAGGAGACCCGCGCTGACTGGCAGCCGCTTGGTCTCCGCCACCGCATCGAGCATGCCCAGCTCCTCGCGCCGGAGGACATAGCCCGCTTCGCGAAGCTCGGCATCGCCGCATCGGTGCAGTTCAGCCACGCTCCCTCCGACCGCGATCTAGCCGACCACTTCTGGGCCGGCAAGACCGCTGGTGCCTACGCCTACCGTTCGCTCCGAGACTCCGGGGCCCTGCTGGCAAACGGCTCCGACGCCCCGATCGAGGAGCTTGACCCGTGGGCGGGCGTCTGCGCCGGCGTCCTGCGAACGATCGACGAGCGCGGGCCGTGGCAACCCGAGCAGCGGCTCACGCTCGACGAGGCGCTCGAGGCAACAACGGTCAATCCCGCCTGGCTCGCACATGACGAGCATCGCCGCGGGAAGCTCCTCCCCGGCTTCCTCGCCGACCTCGTCGTCCTCGATCGCGACCCCTTCGAGCTCGAGCCCGAGCAGCTCCGGGAAGTCAACGTCGTGGCAACGATGCTCGGGGGACGCTGGACACACAATCCACCGCCATGGGAAGATCGCGCGGGGTAAATCCAACGGCAGGAGGGCGTCCTCGATGGAAGCTGGCTCGGTTTCCTCATCCTTCGATCGGTTGCGGGTTCATTCGATTGGACTACCGCAGGTGCTGTTCCAATCGATCACCCACATGGCACCCGCTGCGGCGGTTGCCTACTCGATCTACATCTCGGTCCCGTTCTCGCGACAGGCGCTTGCGCTTTCAGTACTGCTCGCGCTGATCGCGTGCCTCTGCGCGGCGACCGCGATCGGACAGCTCGCCAAGCTCGAGCCCTCGGCAGGCGGCCTGTACGCGTACGCGGCTCGCTCGCTCGGGCCGTGGGCCGGCTTCAACGTCGCCTGGCTCTTCATCCTCTTCGAACCACTTGTCGCGCCCTTCCTCTACCTCGAATTCGGCTGGGCGATGCGCGAGGTGATGTCGAGTGAGGCGGGCTGGCACTGGTCGGGCCAATGGGTCATCTGGGCCCTGCTGATGGCGGTGATCGTCTTCCTGCTCACCTACCGTGACATCCGGATTTCCACGACCGCCGGTGTCATCCTGGGCGCCTTCGAGATCTTGGTTTTCGGCGCTCTCGCCGTTTGGATGCTGCTGTCGAACGCGGGTGACCTCAACCTGCAGCCGTTCAACCCGGACCACGCCGTCGGCGGCTGGAACGGCGTCTTCCGCGGCATGGTGTTCGCGATCCTCGCCTTCATCGGATTCGAAGCCGCGGCACCGCTCGGCGAGGAAGCGAAGAATCCACGTCGCGCGATCCCGCGCGCAGTGTTTGGGTCGGCACTCGCGATTGGCCTCTTCTACGTGCTGGCGGCTTATGCGTGGGTGTTCGGCGCCGGGTTCAACACCTTCGTCGACCAGGCCACCGGCGCCGATCCGTGGCGCGCGCTTGGCAAGACGTTCTGGGCCGGAGCTTGGATCCTCGTCTTCCTCGCGATCTGCAATTCGATCGCAGCGAACTCGAACGCGGCCGTCAACGCCGCGACGCGCGTCTTCTACGCGCTCGCACGTAACCGGCTCGCACCGCGGCAACTCGGACGCACGCATCCCGAGTACAAGACGCCGTACGTGGCGATCGTCTGGATGAGCGTCTTCGCCGTCGTGCTCGCGCTGCTCCTCGGCTGGAAGTGGGGACCGCTCGTCGGGTTCGCCTTGATCGCAACGCTCGCGGTGATCGTCGTCGTCGTCGTTTACATCCTCATCTGCATCGGGTGCATCTGGCACTACTGGACGAAGCG
>JALYST010000123.1 GCA_030854665.1 Actinomycetota bacterium | reverse complement strand
GCGAGCTTGAGGACGTTCGGCTTGAACTTCTTCAGCCAGCTCTTCGCATCGGCGATCTCGGCCGTCGTCATGCTGTACGGCTCCTTGGCGCCGGTCGCCTTGCCGGCGATCGCCATCATGTCCGTCGGGATGTTCTCGAGTGAGATCTTGCCCTTGTACTTCGGATCGAGGATCGCCTCCCAGGAGTCCGGGATGGTGTGCACGTACTTCGGGTTGTAGTAGATCTGCACCGTCGACCACGAGAACGGATAGCCCATGTAGTTCGAGCCGTCCTTCCAGAACGAGAAGTCCCGCGCGATCGAGTACAGCTGGGACGACACCGGCAGCGACGAGAGGTCAAACGACTCCGTCAACCCGTCCTTGTTGTACTTCGGAACCCAGAGCGCGTCACCCGACACGATGTCGAACTGGCTCCCCGTCTGCTTGATCTTCAGATAGGCGTCGGCATTGTCGCTGAACAGCTGCGGCCGCCCTTGCTCGTTCGTCTGCTGCTTCACGGCCGCAAGCTGGTCGTTCGCGTAGTGATCCGACCAGGTGAGCCAGTTCAGCGTGACCGCCTTGTCGCTCTTCCCGGTTGCGGATCCTGCTCCGCTCGACCCTTTCGAAGAGCCCCCGCATCCTGCAGCGATGACTCCGACGGCGCCGAGTGCCCCTAGCCGCAGAACGCGGCCTCGGCTCATGCGCTCGTCGAACAAGCGCTCATCAATTGATGTCACGTACATCCTCCTCTCGTCGGTTCGACCCCTGTAATAGCACTACGTCCGCCGGATCCCAGATCAGGACGACCTCGGTCTCCGGAAGTAGATCGCTCGCGGCAGCACCCTCGTTGCCGAAGAGCGTGGCGGTGACCGGCGCGGTGACACCATCGCACTTCACCGCCACGCGGGTGTGATTGCCGAGAAACGACGACTGCGCGATTCGTCCCCGCAGACCCGCTCCGTTCGAGTCGGCGGCACGCTGGACCTGAATTGACTCCGGCCGGATCATCAGCGTTGCCCGCCCGCGCACACGCGGCTCAGGGGCGGGGACTTCTGCACCGTTGTCGAGGGCGGCCTTGCCGCCGTCTCCGACCTCGACTTCGATGAAGTTGGACTCGCCGATGAAGTCGGCAACAAAAGCGCTCTTGGGCTCGTGATAGATCTCGTGCGGTGTGCCCACCTGCTCGATACGCCCCTCGTTCATGACGGCGATGCGAGTGGCCATCGACATCGCCTCCTCCTGGTCGTGCGTGACGTAGACGAACGTTGTGCCGACGTCACGATGGATCTCGGCCAGTTCGATCTGGAGACGCTTGCGAAGCTTCAGATCGAGCGCGCCGAGCGGCTCGTCGAGCAGAAGGACCGCCGGGCGGTTGACGAGCGCGCGGGCGACCGCGACTCGCTGCTGCTGGCCGCCTGACATTTGCGCCGGCAGGCGATCGGCGAACGCGTCGAGCCCGACGAGCGTGAGGGCCTCCTCGATTCTGCCGCTCGCGTCGCGCTTCGCCGTGCCGGCCATCTTCAATCCGAAGCCGACGTTGTCACGGACAGTCATGTGCGGGAACAGCGCGTAGTTCTGAAAGACGGTGTTCACCGCCCGCTTGTACGGGGGAAGCCGGTTCACGTTTTCGCCCCTGATCAGGATCGCTCCGGAAGTCGGCGCAATGAAGCCTCCGACGAGGTTCAACGTCGTCGTCTTCCCACACCCCGACGGCCCGAGCAGGCAGAAGAACTCACCTTCTTCGATCTCGAGATCCGTCGGCTGGAGCGCGTCCTGCCCACCGTAACGCTTCGCCACTCCGCGGAAGGCGATCGCCGGCGAATCGGTCCTACCGTTCACGAGGAAGCCTCCGGACGGCAGCCGCACGAACGGCGGCGGACGAGCGTGACCGGTACACGCACCTCACGCGCCTCGGTCCCGGAGCGCATTGCTTCAACGAGCAGATCGGCAGCCGTAGCGCCGATCAGGCGCGCGTCGTAGGCGACCGCCGTGAGGGAAGGCTCGAGCAGGTCGCCGAAATACGGGTCGTCGAAGGCGACGAGCGCGACGTCGTCCGGCACGCGAGTGTCCCGCGTCGCCGCCGCCGACATGAAGCCGAGCGCGAGCTCCGCGCTGGAAGCGAGCACGGCCGTCGCCGGCTCCGGGTCGGCGAGCAACTCCAGTCCCGCTCTGCGGCCGTCGGCGATCTCCCAGGCGCAGACCTTCACGTACCGGTCTCCCGCCGCCATTCCGTGGACAGCCATCGCAGCATTGAAGGCATGCAGTCGGGCCGCACCGGCGCTCTCGCGCTGCGAGCCTGCGAGCAGGGCAATACGTTCGTGGCCGTGCTCGACGAGGTGGTCGACGAGTAAAGCGATCCCTCCTTCGTTGTCGAGCGTGACCGCACCTTGGCCAGTGCCCTCGACCACCCCGTCGAAGAAGATCGCCGGTGCGGCGCTACCGACAGCCTCGTCGAAGACAGAGCGCGGCATGCCGGTACTCGCAACGAGCAGGCCGTCGACCTGGTGCGAGAGCAAGGTCTCAAGTGCAGCGAGCTCCCGGTCGACGTCGAGGTTTGCGTCCATCAGCATCACCCGGTAGCCGGCCTGCTCGAGTCGGCCCTGGGCTCCCTTGAGCGCGGCGGCGTAGAACGGGCTCGAGACATCCGGCACGACGAACCCGACCGTGAAGGTCTGCTGCGTTCGCAGAGAACGTGCCAGCGCAGACGGCTGGAAATTGAGCTTCGCAGCCGCGTCTTCAACCGCGGCGCGCGTCGCGGGTGCGAGACCGCCGTGCCCGTTGAGGGCCCGCGACGCGGTCGACGTCGCGACACCGGCCTCCTCGGCGACATCGGCGAGAGTCGCCTTGCGGCGAGGGGCGGCGGCAGGCGCAGGGTCCTCCCGCAGCTCGCTCGGCGCCAGGCTTGAAAATCGATTGCGCAAGCGATTGCGACGCTGCCATACTCGCTCTTGCAGTGTCAAGGGCGACCCGTCCTCTTCGGCTCGGCGTCGCCGGTCTCGGTGGGATGGGCACCCTCCATGCCGAAAATGCCCAACGCGTTCCGGGCGTCGAGCTGGTGGCAGTCGCCGCGGCCCGCGAGGGGCGCGCCGAGGAGGTGGGGAGGCGGCTCAAGGTCGACTATTGCGGCTACACCCAGCTGTTCGCACGGGACGACATCGATGCGATCGTGCTTGCTGCCCGCTCCGTCGATCATGGCCCGCTCGCGGTCGAGGTCTTGAGGTCCGGCAAGCACCTCTTCCTGGAGAAGCCGGGCGCGACCTCATTGGCGGAGCACGACACGCTTCGGCTGGAGAGCGCCGCACGTCCGGGCCAGGTGGTTCAGGTTGGCTACATGCGGCGATATGACGCTGGCTTCGGCGATGCGCAACGCCGCGTTCGGGCGGGCGACGGCGGGAAGCCCCTCGTCATCCTGCTCACGAGCCGCGATACCGAATGGCCCGACGGAGAGGACCCGCGGGACACCGGCGGCTTTCTGCTCGACATGGCGTCACACGACTACGACGCGGCCTGCTGGCTCTTGAAGGACGAGCCGGTGGAGGTCTCGGTCGCACGGCAGGCGCTCGTCTATCCCGTGCTGATGGGTCTCGGCGACCTCGACAACGGAGTCGTGACGATCCGTTTCGCGGGCGGCGGCATTGCGGTCACGCACGTGTCACGAACGTCTTCGTTCGGGCACGATATTCGCTGTGAAGTCGTGGGCAGCGAAGGGTCCGTCTTCGTTCGTGGACCGGGAGACGGAGCCGCGGGCGTGATCGACCGCTCGGACGCTCCGCGCTTCCCCGTGGACTACCGAGCACGGTTTGCAGACGCCTATGTTGCGGAGTTGTCGGCGTTCGTGGCCGCGTGTCTGGGCACAGGCCCACCCGGTCCGTCGCTGGACGACGATCGGCGGGCGGTCGCAACCGGCGTCGCGGCACGCGCGAGCGCCGTGGCCGGAAAGCCGCTCGCGGTCGGGACGGATTGGCCCTGGCCGTGAGCCGACGGCCGCGTCTCGGGACCGTCGCGCTGGCGTTGCTGGCCGTCGGTGTCGTCGGCGCGGCGGTCGTCGACTCACTCGGCAAGTCGGTCTTCAAAGAGGTCTCGCCTACGAAGACGCGCGACGTTCGCTCGGTCCGCGACGTGCATCTGAGCGATCGCGATGTGCTCGCCGGGCGGCTACGGACGGACAGGGCCAGCGGCGTTCTCTATTTCGTCGATTCGGCTTGCCACTTGCACGCACTGCGGCTGCCCTCGCTGGCGGCCACGCCGGCGCCGCGTGACGGAGGCTGCCGCGCGCTCGTGTCGCCGGCGTCCGCACCACCGGGTTGGTCGCTCTGGCCTCGCAAGACACCGCTCGCGGCGCGTTGCGACGAGCATCGGCGCGTGATCGTGAGCGCAACCGCTGGACCGTCGCTGCCGATGATCGGCGGCTGCGCGCCGGCGTGGAGACCGGACGGCTCGATGACGTACATTCGCCGCGGAGCGATCGTGCAGTTCCCGCGCACGGGCCGGGCGCAGGTGCTGCGGAGTCAGAGCCAGCTCGCCGGCGCGCTCGAGAGCGTGCCCGCGCTCCGGGGGTCGTCCGGCTGGCACGCGAGCAGAGTCGCCTGGCTGAGTCCCGCTCGTTTCGCGGTCGTCGCGTCAAATGGGTCGCGGACCGTGCTCGTCGTGTTCTCCGGCCGGCGCATCGTCGCGCTCAAGCCGCGTGTGCCGTCCGGTGTGATCGAGTTGCGCGGAAGCCCTCGGGGAAACTACGTCGTGCTGGGAACCGCGAGCGGGGTGCGTGTGTACGACGCCCGCCGGCGAGACCTCCCGCGCGTTCGGCGCTTCGGCATGCTCGTCTCGGTCGCATGGTCGACCGACGAACGCTGGCTGGCCGTCGCGCAGGAGCAGAAGGTCCTGCTCGTCGGGCCGCACCGCAGTGTCGTTCTCCGGTTGCGGGCGCTCGACCTTGCCTGGACGCGCGACGTTTCTTAAAGCCCTGCGTGCTCGGTGAGCCAGGCGCGGTTCCGCACCTGCGAAGCCTCGGCCTCGGCGGCGTCCTGCGGCGATTGCGGGACCATGTCCTGCTCCACCACCAGCCAGTCTGAGTATTGCGACCGCGCCAGTTCGGCGAAGAAGCTGTCGAGGTCGACGTCGCCCGTTCCGAGCTCGCAGAACACGCCCCGGCGCCAGGCTTCGGGCATGTCGGCGCCGTCGGCGATCACGCTTGCGAGGACGTCATTCCGCACGTCCTTGACGTGCACGTGGTTGATCCGCTCACTCCAGTCGCGAAGCCCCGCGGTCGGATCGCCACCACCGAGAGCGAGATGACCCGTATCGAGCAACAGGCCCACATCCGTCAACTCGAGCACGCGCTCGATCTCCCACGGCGCCTCCACGAACGTTGCAGTGTGGTGGTGGAACGTCGGCTCGATGTCACGGTTGCGTGCGAGGTCGGCGGCGCGCGCTACACCCTCGGACAGCCGCCGCCACCCCGAGGAATCCAGGCCGATCGACTGATCCGACGCGGCGCGCCCGGGAAACTGCGCGCGCTCCGGGGAGCCTGCATCTGCAAGCACGGCCTTCGCCTCGGTCCCGTCGGCGGCGGCAAACAAATCGAGCGTCCCGGCCATAGCGGCGAGATCTTCGTCCCAGTGCTCGGGCTCGCTGAAGCGGATCGGAATGTAGCCGCCGACGAGCGCGAGGCCGTACTCCTCGAGCCGCTCGCTAAGGTTGTCACGCTCGCCCAGGTAGCCGGGAGGGCCGAGCTCGGTTCCCTCGTAGCCTGCGTCGGCCATTGCCGAGAGCACTCGTTCCGGCCCGGGAACGTCCGGCAGGACCCCGACCGTGATCTCGAACGCCCCGTAGCTGCACGGCGCGTTCGCAACGCGAATGCCGCTCAGTTTCGCCGTCCTTCGAGAGTGACGAGCGGCACGCGCGGGTCGAGCGCGAGGTTCTCCCACGCGGGGCGGATCCACGCGAGCGACGGGTCGTCGGCGGACGCCATCGACCGCCGGTCGCCGGCGAGGCCGTTCAAGTAGTACAGGTCGTACCCGTGTGCCGCTGCTGTGGTGTGGTAGCCGTGCGGCACGAGCATGATGTCGCCGTCGCGCACGGTCTCCGTGACGTCCGTTCCATGCTGCGGGCTGTAGAGACGCTGAACCGCGAACGCACCCGGCGGCTCGCTCTGCGTGCGGTAGTAGTAGACCTCCTCGAGCACGACCTCGCCCGGCGGGTGATCCTCGTCGTGCTTGTGCGGCGGATAACTCGACCAGTTCCCCGCCGGCGTGAAGACCTCGACGACCAGGAGACGCTGGGCGGGAAACTCGGGCTTGAGGATGTGGTTGATCTGCCGCGTCGCGTTGCCCGAGCCGCGCACCTCGATCTCGACGTCGTTCGGCGTGACCAGCCGCGGCTCGAGCCGTTCGTCCGCGAGCGCTCCGGAGACCGCTACTTCGACATCGCCGAGCGCGGACAGGGTGTACTCGGTGTCGCGTGGGAGGTACAGGGCCCAGGGCATGCCGTCGAAGACGCTTGCGCGCTCGCCTAGCTCCCACCGTTCGCCGCCGCTCTCGATCGCGCACCTGCCCCCCAGTGGTACGAGCGCGATCTCTTCTGCGCCTGTCTGACGCGTGACCTGCTCGCCGGCGCCGAGTCGCTCGACGCGGAACGACAGGTACCGCCACGATGCCGACGCGGGGTCGACCACGTCCCACTCGCCGTGGCGTAGCAAGAGCTCCATCACGCGAGCGCCAGCTCGAGCTCTTCCAGCGTTGGCATCGCTTCCGAGCATGCCAGCTGCGATGCAACGATCGCGCCGGCTACCGAGCCGCGGCGTACCGCCTCGTCGACAGGGAGATCGGCGTACAAGCTCTGCACAAAGGCCGCGACGAACGCGTCACCTGCACCGAGCCCGTTGACGACCTCGACCGGATAACCCGGCACGTCGACTTCACGACCTTCGTGGAAAAGGAGAGCGCCGCGTTCACCTCGCTTGAGCACGAGCGTGCGCACTCCGAGGTCGAGCAACACGCTGGGCGCTCCTGCGGCCGCCTCGACTTCCTCTTCGTTGCCGATGACGATGTCCGCATGTCCGGCAGCTGTTCGAGCGAGCTCGCCGTACTCGTCGGCTCGCTCCCACAACGTCGGGCGCCAGTCGAGGTCGAAAATCGTCGTGCCCTCGTGTGCGGCCAGAGCAGCAAGCGTCGTCTCACGGCTCGGTGACTGGGCGAGGCCGGTGCCGGTTGCGAGCAGGAAGGGCGCCGCGGCGACCTCGGCGCCGTCGAAGTCTTCAGGCGCGAGCTGCCAGTCGGGCGCGGTCGGGTAGCGATAGAACGTGATCGGGAACCGATCGGGCGGCCAGACCTCGCAGAACGTCGGTGGTGTCATGAGACGTTCGTCGACGGCGAGGAAGCGCACGTCCACTCCTTCCTCCGAGAGGAAGTCGCGCACGAACTCGCCATGTGGATCAGGCCCGACGCGAGAGACGATCGCCGGTGTGAGGCCGAGCCGCGCGAGCCCGGTCGCGACGTTGCCGGCAAAGCCGCCGACGAAGCGGGTGTAGGTACGCACCTCGCGCAGCAGAGTACGAAGCTGGTTCGGGTACAGGTCGATGCCCACGCGCCCGAGCACCGCGACGTCGATCTGGCGGTTTCGCGAAGTCACGAGGCTGCGATCTTCGCACTGCGCGCTCCGGTCGGGCGTGATTCACTCACGGGAGTGAGCACGTCCGCCGCTGAACGGCGCGCCCGTTTCCGGGCGCTCCACGAGCGAGAGCAGCTGTTCGTCATGCCGAATCCCTGGGATGTCGGCTCCGCGCGGCTGCTCGCAGCTGCCGGCTTCGAGGCGCTCGCCACCACGAGCGCCGGCTTTGCATGGTCGCTCGGCAAGCTCGACCAGACGGTGTCGCGTGACGAGCTCGTCGCACACGTTACGACGCTCGCGGCCGCGTCCGGCCTACCGCTCAACGTCGACAGCGAGCGCTGCTACCCGGACGAGCCGGGCGGCGTGACCCGAACGGTGGAATCGCTGGCGGAGGCTGGAGGCGCGGGCTTCTCGATCGAGGACTACGACCCGGGGACGGGCAAGATGGACGACGTCGCCGCCGCGGCCGAGCGTGTCGCGGAAGCGGCAGAGGCCTCGCGCAAGCAGGACGAGCCAATGGTGCTCACGGGTCGGACCGAGAACCACATCCGTGGTGTCGACGACCTGGACGACACGATCGCCCGCCTGCTCGCCTACCGCGATGCCGGCGCCGACGTGGTCTACGCGCCGGGCCTGACGGAGCTCGAGCAGATCGCGGCCGTCGTGCAAGCGGTCGGCGTGCCGGTGAACGTGCTCGCACTGCCGGGGGCGCCGAGCGTTCGAGAGCTCGAGTCGGCCGGCGTGCGGCGGATCTCCACAGGCAGCCTCCTCGCGGGCGCAGCGTATGAAGCGCTCCTTGCGGGAGCGCGTGAGCTGCAGGACGAGGGCACCTCGCGGTATGCGGAGCGCGGCGTCTCTCGCGACGCGCTGAAAACGGCGTTCGAACCCGGTTAGTCTCAGCTGACAATGACCTACGTCTCCGCAGACGCTCGCTACGAGCACATGCGCTACCGCCGCTCGGGCCGCAGCGGTCTCCAGCTACCAGGCGTGTCGCTCGGGCTCTGGCAGAACTTCGGCTACGACCGGCCGCTCGATACGAGCCGTGCGATCGTCCGGCGCGCATTCGACCTAGGCGTCACGCACTTCGACCTCGCCAACAACTACGGACCGCCGTACGGATCGGCCGAGGAGAACTTCGGCCGGCTGATGCAGCAGGATCTCGCCCCTTACCGGGACGAGCTGATCGTCTCGAGCAAGGCGGGCTACGACATGTGGCCCGGGCCGTACGGCGAGTGGGGATCGCGCAAGTACCTCCTCGCAAGCCTCGACCAGAGCCTGCAGCGCATGGGCCTCGATTACGTCGACATCTTCTACTCGCACCGTTTCGATCCCGACACGCCGCTCGAGGAGACGATGAGCGCCCTCGACACCGCGATACGGCAAGGGAAGGCGCTCTATGTCGGGATCTCGTCCTACTCCGCGGCCAAGACTCGTGAGGCGCACGCCGTCCTGCGCGAGCTCGGAACACCGCTTGTGATCCACCAGCCGTCGTATTCGATGCTCAACCGCTGGATCGAGCCGGAACTGCTCGACACGTTGGGTGAGCTCGGGCTCGGCTGCATCGTCTTCTCGCCGCTCGCCCAGGGAATGCTCACGGACAGGTATCTCGACGGCATTCCCCCCGACTCCAGAGCGAGCCGCCGTGGATCCCTCTCGCCTGATCTCATCAACGAGCAGGCGCTGGCCAAGATCCGGGCGCTGAACGAGATCGCAGCACGGCGCGGGCAAACGCTGGCACAACTGGCTCTGGCCTGGACACTTCGCGATCCTCGCGTCACGTCGACGCTAATCGGCGCTTCGAGCGTGGAGCAACTCGAGGCGAACGTCGCAGCGCTCGACAAGCTCGACTTCTCCGCTGAGGAGCTTGCCGAGATCGACCAGTACGCCACCGAGGCGGACATCAACATCTGGGAGGCCTCGAGCAAGACCTGATCTCACATCGGCGCCTGCCGTAGCGTTGTACGCAGCGTGCAGCGCGCCGGTCAGCTTCCGCGGAGCGAGGGCCTCGCACTCGTCGCTGCGCTCGTCACCGTCGTCCTGTGGGCGTCGGCATTCGTCGGCATCCGTTCCGCCGGCCACTTTCTCTCTCCCGAGGCGCTCGCGCTCGGGCGGCTGCTCGTGAGCAGCGCGGTGCTCGGCTCGCTCGCCCTCGTTCGCCGGGAGCCACTCCCGGCCCGCGGCGATCTGGGCCGGATCGCCATCTACGGTCTGCTCTGGCTCGGCGTCTACAACGTCGTGCTCAACGAAGCTGAACGTCGAGTGGATGCGGGA
>JALYST010000121.1 GCA_030854665.1 Actinomycetota bacterium | reverse complement strand
CGACCTGATTTGCCCCAGCCGCGACGAGCGCGATCCAGACCGGGAGCATGAAGATGAGATGACGGGGACCGAGCCGGTCGCTGGCGAGACCGGTCGCGCTTGCGACCGCGAGGGCACAAGGCGGAACCGCGAGCGTGAGCACGGCGAACGCTGCGACCACAGGCCGGCGGCGCGCGAGCGCGAAGATTCCGGCGGCGGCCAGGAGGAGGAAGACCACAAACGCGACGCCGCGTCCTCCCGCCGCACCGCCGAGCGCATGCAGCGTGGCCGCTTCCGCAGAAGTGCCGCTGTCGAGGTTCCGGCCTGCCTCGGGGGCGTATCTCTCGGAAAGTCGGAGATCGACGAGCAGCAATGGCAGCGCTAGTAGCGCGACCGCGAGCACGGGTAACGCTGCCCGCGGTGTCCGGCCGCGCCAGAGCCAGAGTGCGACAGCCGCCTCGGCAGCGAAGAGAAAGGCGCCGAAGGGATGCACGGCGAGCGGCAGGAGTGCCGCTGCCGCCGCAGCGAGCACGGCACGACGTTGAGGCCGCTCGACCGCGCGCACGAAGAGGTCGGCCGCCAGCGCGCTCGCGAACGCGAGGAGCGAGTACATCCTCCCGAACGTCCCGTACACCAGCAGCAATTGGGACGTCGCTGCGAGCGCGGCTGCGACGAGCCCTGCAAATTCGCCGTCGAGCCGGCGCGTGAGGTCGTAGCACAGCGGCACTGTGGCCAGCGCGAAGACGAGCGAGAGCCACCGAACCGATTCCGGCGTCGTGTGGATCGCCAGCGCAACATGGGCCAATAGGAAATGGAGCGGCGCTCCGCCGCGATCGAGGACGACGGTGTGCAACAGATCGCCTAGCGGCCGCGCGGAGATCAACCCGGCGACGGCCTCGTCCTCGTGCAAAGGCTTCCCCGCTATGTCAGGCAGCAGGCGGGCGCAGAGCAATGCAGTGAGCCCGATCAGCGCGACCGCGGGCCCAGAGGCGCTGGCGCTGCGCGCCCGGGCCTGCTGGCGTTCGCTTGCGGCTGCGCTCAAGGCCGCGAACCCTAGCGGCGCCTATCCGTCGGTGTGCTTGAGCTCGGACTCCTTGCGTTGTGCATCGTCCAACGACAGCTCCCTTGCGCAAACTTTGGCGTTGAGGTCGTTCTCGATCGAGTCCACCTCGGACGCGCGCGGGTACGGCTCGGGCCAGAGGTTCCGCGCATCGGTCGGATGCCCGCCGAGCTCGAGGCTGATGAGGTGGTCCTCCTGATAATCGGACAGCGAGCCGCCGACGCCGTATTCACGCATCTGTTTCCGTTTCAGCTCATTCGTGTACGAGGTCGGCGGCCGGATCGTCTTCGTCCAACCGTGCAGACAGATGGTGGAGTCGATGTTCGCCTGCGTCACGTCGGGGTTCAGGACTCCGGGCGAGCGCACGATGTCGGCGTGGTAAGGGCCCTTGGACGAGGAGCCGTGCGGCGACACGATCGCGATGCCAAGTAGGAGCAGTGCAATCGCGACGAGTGCGGTGCGCGTCGACATCGTGCGAGGGTGCGCGCGATTGATGGTGCGGCGCAAGGTGGCCAAACGAGACACGGCCCAACCGATGTGGTTGCTAGCTTCGACAACATGCTTACAAGCGATCAGAAGGGGGCGGTTGCCGAGACCGCGATCGTCCACGCTGCGATCAAGCTCGGCATCAGCGTGTACACGCCGGTAGCGTAAGGAGGACGCTACGACATGATCTTTGAGCTCGGCACACGCCTGGTGCGCGTGCAATGCAAGTGGGCGCCGCGCCAGGGTGACGTCATGGTTGTACGGTGTTATTCGAATCGAAGAAACCGCGACGGCCTTCTGCGGAGGCGCTATTCAGCTGACGAGATCGACGCGTTCGCCGCTTACTGTGCCGATCTGGATCGCTGCTATTTCTTACCGCTCGAAACGTTCGGCGAACGGAGCGCGATTCAGCTTCGTCTTGCCCCAGCGCGGAACAACCAGAAGGCGGGCCTGAACTGGGCGAAGGACTTCGAATTCGCCGCTACACTTGGGCCTCTCGGGGCCATAGCTCAGCTGGGAGAGCGCTGCCATGGCATGGCAGAGGTCGCCGGTTCGATCCCGGCTGGCTCCACTCTCTAGGCGGGTTCGCCGAGCGCGGCGACTTCCCGCCGTTCCGCGAGCCGCTGGAGCGCGCGAGCCTCGATCTGCCGAACCCGCTCGCGCGTCAGGCCCAAGGTGCGGCCGATCTCCTCGAGTGACTTCGGATCAGGGTCGCCGTTCATGCCGTAGCGCAGCTTGACGATCTCGCGCTCGCGTTCGGGCAACGTCTCCACCGCGCTGCGAACGGCGTCCTCGGCGAGGCTGACTTGGACCTCCTCGGACGGTTCGATGTCCTCGCCGGCGATGAGATCCCCGAAGCTGGCGTCCCCTGTGGCCCCGACCGGCTTGTCGAGGCTCGTGACGGCGCGTGCGGCGGCACGGACCTCGAGCACGTGTTTCAGCGAGAGCTTCGCCTTTTCCGCAACTTCTTCGTCGGTCGGCTCCCGCTCGAGCTTGGCGTTCAGCGCCCGTTCCGCGCGCGACATCTTCTGCTCGCGCTCGACGATGTGGACGGGAATGCGGATGGTGCGCGACTTGTTCGCGACGCCGCGCTGAACGGCCTGCCGGATCCACCAGGTCGCGTACGTCGAGAACTTGAAGCCGCGGCGCCAGTCGAACTTTTCGACCGCGCGAATGAGCCCGATGATCCCCTCCTGAATCAGGTCGAGCAGCGAGATGCCGTGGCCCTGGTACTTCTTGGCGATCGACACCACGAGGCGGAGGTTGGAGTTGATCATCAGGTCCTTCGCCTCCTTGTCGCCGCGCTCGATGAGCTTGGCGAGCTCCACCTCCTCGGCGGCGGTCAGCAGCTTGTAACGGCCGGCCTCGTTGAGGAAGAGCTGAAGGGCATCCGTCGTGGCGGTAGCGAGGTCGCCGTTCACGTAGGTGCTCCCGCCGGCGTCCGGTCTTGCGCAGTCATCTGTGAGCGCGATGTTCCGTTCCTCCAGCTGTTCGAAGAAGCCGGTGGTCTGGTCCTCGTCGAGATCCGCTTCCTGCAGGAACTCGCTGACCGCGGAGAGGTTGAGGCAGCCGAGCTCCTCCCCCTGCTCCAGCATGACTTGTAGGCGTTCGTCCACGACCATTTCGCGGCGTATTCCCCTCTTTGGCTGCTGGCCTAACGCGGCTTTGGCACTTCTGTTGCAGAGACGTTACCCAGACGCCTGAGTTAGGCGCTTACCGTGGCAGCAATCCCGACCAGGAGGAATCCCATGCGTCGACCAGGCATCCGGTCGCTTGCGGGGGGAGCGGCCGGGATCGTCGTAGGTGTCATCGGGGGAATCGGACTGACCTCGGTCTCGGCGGCGAGCGGGCCTACGCCCGCCGCGTCGGGAGTCGATGCCGTCCACGTACCGCCCGTCCTCACCAGGCCGGGCGAGCCGGTCACGCTGCGGTACGCCATCATCTGCGCCCCGAGAGACGACGGCGAGCCCTGCGACGGCTCCGGTTCGGTCTATGTGCGTGCGGGCCACAGCGGCGTGTTCCGGCAGCTGACGCTGACCCGCGGCGAAAACTCGAGCAACGGGCGCTACTTCGTCGACGTGCCGCGCGAGATCGCGTCGTCGCGGGCGGGTTTCTCGTACTACGCAATTCTCCGCGACGCGACCGGGGCGACGATCACCGTCCCGGCGGGTGGGAGCGCCGCGCCCCAACGCAGCGTCCCGCTGCGAGAGGCAGCGGAGGTTGCCCTCAGCGCGCATGTCTTCGGCCGCGAGCGCGCGCCGGACGAGCGGGTTGTCGCGGCGGCGTGGGGCAGCGAGGTCGGAGAGGCCGGCCTTGTCGGCTCCCGTGAGCTCGGCTTCGTCGGCCCTTCCTCGTTCGACGTCGCTGCCGACGGCTCGGTCGCAGTGCTCGACCAGGTGAACGCCCGCGTCCAGCATTGGTCACGCGCGGGGGTGAAGGCGACGAGCCTCGAAGTCAGCGGCGGGCTCGCGGATTTCGCGCTCGAGCCCGGAGGAGTGATGGACGTCCTCGAGCCGCAGAGCCGGCTGAGTCCGGTTCCGATCCTGCGCAGCTTCCGCGCTGATGGAACGCCGCGGTGGGCTCAGCGGCTCTCTGACCGCACCTGGGCCAAGCTCGCCATCGGGCCTGGAGGACCGGTCGTTCAGCAGCAACCCTCGGAACAATGGCTGCCTGTAGCCGAGAACGGTGCCTCCCTCGGCCGGGCGGTTCAAGCCGGCCGCGGCCGCCCCGGTCGTGTGTTCGCAAACGGGCGCGAGGTGGTGGTCGAGCGCGTTGGCTCAGGTGAGCTCCGACTGGCCGAGCTCGCAGGCGACGCGGTCGTGCACAGCTGGCGGGTCACCAGCACGACGCCGCTTGGCGAAGTGCAGCTCGCCGAACCGCATGGAAAGCACCTCGTCGTTGTCACGAAGACGTACGCGGACGATCGCAGCGAATACGTCGTGCTCGTCCTCGATCGTTCGGGGCTCATGAGCAGCTTCGCGGTCGAGTCGCCCGAGTGGGCGGAGTCTGCGCCGTTGGCCCGCTTCCGGCTCAGTGGTTCATCGCTGTATCGACTTGGGTCGACTCACGCGGGTCTGTCCGTCGACCGCTTCGAGCTCGAGGTGTCCCGATGAGAGCGTTTCTCGTCGCCTTCGGTATCGGCGTCGTGCTTGCGGGCGCGGCCGGCGCTCAGGCGTACCACCGCTTCTGGCCGAACTGTAACTACGACGCCCCGACGTTCATGACCACGATGACACGCGACGCCGCGCAGGACTACGCGAACGCAGCGCGGTACGAGGGTTACCAGTGGGGTGGAGGCTGCTGGAACTACGACGACGCGGACTCGTACCCGTACGACGCGCCTGGCGATCCGTCGGCACACGGCGAAGGCGGTGACTGCTCGGGGCTGACGTTCAAGACGTGGCGCGAGTCGACAGACGAGTGGCGGGACGGCCGGTACTACTGGCGTGCTCTCCGCAACGTGCACGGCCCGTACACAGCCGGAGACTTCAAGAGCGGTCTCGGAGCGCCGAACCACATCGTCGGCAAGTCGACCGCGGGCGTGATGGACGCGTTCGCGAGCTCGACACACATCGGGATGATCTTCGCCCGTTCGCTCTACGGGGGCGATCAGATCGTCGAGGCAAAGTGCGAAGCTTGCGGAACGAACATCTTCTACCGCACCTATCGCAGCGATCCAAGCTACGGCGGAGTGGCCAGGTGGGGCTGGACCGGCTGAGTCTCACCGTGCTTCTGCTCGCCGTCGTGTTGCTTGGCGGGTGCGACACCGGCGGCGATCGGCCCGAGCGGTTGCTCTACGGCGAAGCCGCACAGGAGTTCAAGCCCGTTCCGGGAAGCGTGATCGCGCTCGGCCGCGTCCTGGACGGCACGACACTCGGCCGCCGTTTCACGAGCTGCCGTCCGACGGGGGCGGCAATCAGAAGCGATGCTGTCATCGTTGAGCGCACCGGCGTCTTCGGTGAAAGCCTCACTTTCGCCGACGCCGACCGCAAGATGCTGTACGCATGTGACGGTGGCACGGATGCGGCAGGCGAGCGCAAGCCACCCTGGTGTGGCGGCTCGGCCGGGATCCTCGTCAGCGGGAAGCTGCTCGACCCACGCCTCGACATCGCCTGCCGCGACCGCAAGGGACGCCGACTTGCCTACGCATGGGTCGAGGCGGCTGCCGGCGTGCGTTGGATCGGGGTCGACCAGGGCTCATACACCGAGATCTACGAAGTGCTGGCGGGGTTACCCGTGCGGATCGCGTCCGCCCGCGGGGTCCAGCCGAGCCGAGCGCGTGCCACCTTCGACGTGACGCAATACGACAACCACGGAAGGGAGTTGATCGAGGGAAAGCTCGAGGCCCAGGTTGCAGGCTGATTTCAGAGGGTAAACTCGGCCCACCGTGTGGGAGCTGATCTGGCTGATGGTGATCATGAAGATCCCCATCCTTTACCTCTGCTGGGTCGTCTACTGGGCGATCAAGTCGGAGCCGCTGCCCGAGCAGCCGGCTGCGCTCGTGACTGCCTCCGGCGATTGGGATCCCCCGCCGTGGCGGCCCAAACGCATCCAGCCGCGCAGGCCCGGCCCGCACGGTCGCCCCTCACGCGGATATCCCCGGACGCGTCGCGCTACGGTGCACACGTGAGCTCGACGCCCTACCGGCCCAGCCGTCCGGTCGAGACGGTGGCCGGCTTTCTCGCCGCCGCCGCGATCTTCGTCAGCCTCGCTGGAGTGGCCTACCGGCCGCTCAGGCTGATCCCCTTCGCGATCCTGCTCTCGCTCATTGCCGTCGGAATCGGCGGGCGGAGCGAACGGCTGGCGACGTATGCGGCTTCGATCGGGGCTGTCTGCTTCGCAGTCGGGCTGGCGGTGGCCGTGATCACGAGCCATCCCCTCTGGTAGCACCCCGCTGCTACAAAGGACATAGTGACTGACGTCGACGGGCTGAACGCGGGCTTCGCCCGCGACCTGCTCGAGGAGTACCTCGAGAACCCCGACGCGGTCCCGCGCGAGTGGCGCCAGCTGTTCGAAAGCGGCGACAGCGACATCGTCGCCGCCCACCCCGGTCTCGCCCGCCTGCTGGAGGCGGCCGGGAACGGCCATCCCGCTCCCGCTCCCACGCCCGCCGCAGCAACCGCAGAGACGACGCCGCAGGCGGAGCCCGTCTCCGACGAGCTGCTCGGCGCCGTCGCCGCCGCGATGGCTCTCGTGAAGGCGCACCGCATGCACGGTCATCTCGCCGCCCATCTCGATCCCCTTGGCTCGGAGCCGCCCGGAGATCCCGCGCTCGAGCCCGAACGGTTGATTCCGAAGCTGACCCCGGAGCTCCAGGCACGCGTGCCCACCGCCGTCCTGCGCATGTACGTCACAGGAGAAACGCTCGCCGACGCCCTGCCGCGCCTGAGCGCCACGTACACGGGGACGATTGCGTACGAGATCGAGCACATTGCCGACCACGAGAAGCGCGTGTGGCTGCGGCAGGCGATCCAGTCCGGCAAGTACCGCACACAACTGTCGGCAGAAGAGAAGAAGGAGCTGCTCGCCCGGCTTTCCCGTGTCGAAGCGTTCGAGCAGTACCTGCGCCGAGCGTTCCTCGGCCAGAAGCAGTTCTCGATCGAAGGCCTCGACGTGATGGTGCCGATGCTCGACGAGGCGATCGAGCTCGCGGCGGAGAACGGCGCGCACGAGGTCGTGATCGGGATGGCTCACCGCGGCCGGCTCAACGTTCTCGCGCACACGCTCGGCCTCGGCTACGATGCGATCCTTCGCGAGTTCGAGGGTGAGCGCACGATCGAGGCGGTCGTTGCCACCGACGAGGGCGGGACGGGCGACGTCAAGTACCACCTCGGCGCAGAGGGGACGCGTTCGACTCCTGCCGGGGAGATCACGGTCACGCTCGCCGCGAACCCGAGTCATCTCGAAGCGGTCGACCCCGTGGTCGAGGGACGCGCGCGGGCGGAGCAGGCCGATCGCTCGACGCGCCACGGCATGCACGACCCAAGCGTTGCCATGCCGGTGCTGATCCATGGAGACGCTTCCTTCCCCGGGCAAGGCGGTGTCGCCGAGACGTTGAACCTCTCCGCGCTCGAGGGCTACTCGACCGGCGGGACGCTCCACCTGATCGCGAACAACCAGGTCGGCTTCACGACCGATCCCAGCGAAGGGCGCTCGACGCGCTACTCGAGCGACCTCGCGAAAGGCTTCGACGTTCCGATCATCCACGTAAATGCCGACGATCCGGAGGCGGCGATGTCCGTGGTTCGCCTCGCGCTGGCATTCCGCCGCCGCTTCGAAAGCGACGTCGTCGTCGACCTCGTGGGCTACCGCCGCCACGGTCACAACGAGCAAGACGAAGCGGCGTACACGCAACCGCTGATGACAGCGCAGATCGCGGAGCACCCGACCGTTCGCGAGCAGTTCGCGCAGCGGCTCGTCGCAGACGGAGTCGTCACGCAGGACGAGGCCGACCAGCTCCTCACACAGGTCACGTCGGAGTTGAAGCAAGCGCACGAAGCGTTGAAGGCGACGTTCGGTGCGCCGCATCCGTCCGAGGGCAAGATCCCGTTCTCGAGCGGCGAGGGTGTGGTTACGGCCGTTGCGGCCGACCGGTTGCGCGAGCTGAATGAAGAGCTGCTGCGTGTGCCCGAGCACTTCACTGTCCATCCGAAGCTGATGAGCCAGCTCGAGCGGCGACTCAAGGCGATCGACGAAGGTGGCGTCGACTGGGGCCAGGCCGAGGCTCTCGCGTTCGGGTCACTGCTCGTCGAAGGAATCCCGATCAGGCTTACAGGTCAGGACACGGAGCGCGGCACGTTCTCGCACCGGCACGCCGTCCTTCACGACGTCCAGACCGGCGAGAGGTTCACGCCGCTGCAGAACCTCGACGATGCGACCGCGTCGTTCGAGATCTACAACTCGCCGCTGTCCGAGTACGCCTGTCTCGGCTTCGAGTACGGGTACTCCATTGCCGCGCCGGAAGCCCTCGTGCTCTGGGAGGCGCAGTTCGGTGACTTCATCAACGGCGCGCAGATCGTGATCGACCAGTTCATTGTCGCGGGACTCGCGAAATGGCGCGAGACGACGCGCCTGACGTTGCTGCTTCCCCACGGCTACGAAGGGAACGGCCCGGAGCATTCGAGCGCGCGGCTGGAACGGTTCCTCCAGCTCGCCGCGCAGGAGAACATCCGGGTCGCCAATCCCTCGACATCGGGCCAGCACTTCCATCTGCTCCGACGCCAGGCTCTGGACGCTGCCGGCCGCCCGCTCGTCGTGATGACACCGAAAGGGCTCCTACGGCTGAAGCAAGCGTCCTCGACGCTCGCCGACCTTGCGGAAGGCTCGTTCCAGCAGGTGATCGACGATGCGAATGCAAAGCACGACGACGTGACGCGCCTCGCCTTCTGCTCCGGGAAGGTCTACTACGACATCGTGGGGCACGAGGCGCACGCGGAGGCGACGCAGGTCGCGGTCGCAAGGCTCGAACAGCTCTACCCGTTCCCCGTCGACGCCTACGCCGAGGTCATCGCCGCCTACCCGAACCTGCGCGAGGTCGTGTGGGCGCAGGAGGAGCCGCAGAACATGGGCGCCTGGCGAACGATCCGGCATCGGCTCGAGGCGCCGCTGAAGGACGCAGCGATTCCGCTCAGCTACGTCGGCAGACCGTGGCGGGCGAGTCCCAGCGAGGGGTATCCCACCGCGCACCTGGGCGAGCAGGACCGCATCGTCCGCGCTGCTCTCGGAACCAGCTAGGGCTTATTTCGTGCGGCGCGATCGCGCCCGCGCGCTTGCCTTCAAGACTTTCGAGGCGACCTTCGGCCCGTGCTTACGGGCCACGTTCAGGACCTGCTTGCGCTGCTTCGGCGGCAAGCGGCGCCAGATGTCCCACGCACTGAGCGCCAGACCGACGGGCCCGAGACGTCTACTGAGGCGCGGTCGCACGGGACTATCCTCGCATAGGCACTAGCCGCTGCGCCCTTTGTCGTCGTTCTTGTCTTTGTCGTCGTTCTTGTCCTTGTCGTTGTCCTTGTCGTGGCCGTGGTCTTTCTCACCCTCGGCCGGCGGGGATTCGTTCGCGGGCTGGGACGGCGCAGCGGGCGCCGCTGGCTGCGGGGACTTGTTCTTGTCGTGCCCCTTGCCTTTCCCCTTTCCTTTGCCATTGCCCTTGGCGGTCTCTGCCGGTTGGGCCGGGGCGACCGCCGCCGGAGGCGTGTTGTCGGCCAACCCGCGGGTGTCGGGAGAGGGGGCGGCCGTGGGGGCCGGTGCGGGCCTCGGGGCCGGCATCCGATCTGGTTTCGACCGGCCCGCCGTCGAAGGATGGCGATTGGATGCCAGCGTGCTGCCGTTGCCCGTTGAGGCGGACCGAATCACCGGCACGAAGCCGCCCGGCTGGATTGGATGTGTCTCCCCGAGGGGTCCAGCGCGAGCCGAACGCGACGGCGCGGACGCCACCACGTGCACGGAGCGCTGAAGGAATGATGGCGGAGCTGTCACCGATCGACCGGCGTCGTGCGCCGTGCCGAAGAACGCTGGCATCGCGAGTGCGAAACCGATGGCTCCCGTCATCAGCGCGGCGGCTAGGACGCGCGCGCTCTTTTCCCTCATGTTTCTCCCCTACGTTGTCGATATCTCGTCCCAGGGTATCGGCACTCGGGGGGAATGGCTTGAAGGAAAGTCTTGGGTAGTTTCAAGGTCAAGCTCGTTGCCTACTTCCTGCTGCTGTCCTTGCTCCCCCTGGCGGCCGCCTTCTGGGGCTTTTCGACCGTCGCGGCGCAGAGCGAGGCCCGGCGGGTCGACGCCCGTCTGCAGGCCGGGCTTCGGGCCACGCTGGCCGCCTACCAGGA
>JALYST010000110.1 GCA_030854665.1 Actinomycetota bacterium | reverse complement strand
GCGCTCACCGACCACGACGGGGTCTACGGCTCGCTCGAATTCGCGCACGCGGCCAAGCACTTCGGCGTGCGTCCCATCACCGGCGCCGAGCTGACGCTCGCGGACCGCTCGCACGTGACCGTCCTCGTCGAGACGGCGAAGGGGTACGCGAATCTCTGCCGGCTGATCACCGCTGCGCATGCACACACGAGGTGGGTCGGAAAGGAGTCCCAGCCGGCGGCGGATCCTGCACTCGATCAGCGTCTGCTCGAGGAGCTGAACGAAGGGCTCGTCTGCCTCTCCGGCTGCGCGCGGCATGGGCTCGCGGTGCGCAACCCGAACGCTGCCGCGCGGCTGGCCCGCGCATTCGATCGCGAGCGGTTCTTCGTCGAGCTCCAGCGCCCGTACGAGCGTGGCGACGCACGGCGTAACGCCGGTCTGCGCGATCTCGCCGAGCTGCTCGGCGTCCCGACGATTGTCACCGGCGATGTCCATGCGCACCATCTGCGACGGGCACCCCTGCAGGACGTCCTCGTCGCCATCCGCCACCGCAGCGCCCTCGACGGCTGCGAGGCCGAGCGGCGCGGCAATCACGAGTGTGTCCTGCTCTCGCCGGCCGAGGTGGTGGAGCGCTTCCCGGAGGACCGTGCTGCCGTCACTCGCACCCTCGAGCTCGCAGAACGGCTGCGCTTCGACCTGACGGAGGAGCTCGGCTACCGCTACCCGGACTTCTCGGACAGCCCCGAGCCGGCGATCGTCCAACTCGCGCACGTCTGCAACCGTGCCTTCGAAGAGCGCTATCCACGGAGCCACCGGCTTCGTCAGCAGGCGCGCGCACGACTCGAGGACGAGCTGAAGCTCATCGACGAGCTGGGCCTCGCAGGGTTCTTCCTCCTGCACTGGGACGTGCTCGAACTGGCGCGCGAATGCGCACTCGAGGTACGAGGCCGCGATTCACCGCGCCACGCACTGCCGCCGGGCCGCGGCCGCGGCTCCTCGGTCGGCTCGCTCGTCTGTTACCTCACCGGTCTCTCGCACGTGGACCCGGTCGGCGCCGAGCTTTCGCTCGGACGCTTCCTCAACCGCGAGCTCGACTCGGTCCCGGACATCGACCTCGACTTCCCGCGGGACATCCGCGAGAAGCTGATCGTCGCCGTCACCGAGCGCTACGGCCGCGAGCACGCAGCGCTCGTCGCCTCGTTCTCGACGTATCGCTCCCGCGGCGCGATCCGCGATGTTGGGAAGGCGCTCGGTCTTCCGTACGCGGAGCTCGAGCGCATCGCACGAGTGTCGGAAGGCTGGAACGCGAAGCGCGTCGCCGAGGAGCTGCAGCTGCTTCCGGACGCCGACCGGAAGATGATGTCCCCGCGCTGGCGCGCATTCGCCGAGCTCTGCCGCGAGATTGCCGGCCTGCCGCGCCACATCTCACAGCACCCGGGCGGCATGGTCATCTCGTCGCGGCCGCTCGTGGAGCTCGTCCCCGTGCAACCGGCAGCGATGGCAGGTCGCCAGGTGTGCCAGTGGGACAAGGACTCGTGCGCCGACGCCGGCTTTCTCAAAATCGACCTGCTCGGGCTCGGGATGCTCTCGGCGGTCGAGGACTGCGTCGACCAGATCGCGCGGCTGCAAGGAAAGCCGATCGACCTCTCACGGATCCCGCTGGACGACAAGGCCGTCTACGAGGAGATCCAGCGCGCCGACACGGTCGGCGACTTCCAGATCGAGAGCCGCGCGCAGATGCAGAGCCTGCTGCGCACGCGACCGGAGAACATCGACGACCTCACGGTTCAGGTTGCGCTCGTGCGCCCCGGCCCGATTCAGGGGAAGGCAGTCCATCCGTACATCGAGCACCGCCAGCGCCTGCGCGAGGACCCGTCGTTCGTCCCGCCGGTGGATCATCCGCTGCTCGCGGAGTGCCTGCGCTCGACGCTCGGGGTCGTCGTCTTCCAGGACCAGGTGCTGGAGGTGGCGATCGCGCTTGCCGGCTTCAGCGTGGGGGAGGCGGAAGGGCTGCGCCGCGCGATGAGCCGCAAGCGCTCGCACGACGCGCTCGAGGCATATCGCGAGCGCTTCGTCGCAGGCGCATTGCAGAAAGGCGTGGACGTGAGGACCGCAGACATGGTCTACGACAAGCTCGTCGGCTTCTCCGGCTTTGGGTTCCCTAAGTCGCATGCGGCGGCGTTCGGGTTGCTCGCTTATCAATCGGCGTGGCTGCGGCACCACCATCCCGCCGAATTCCTGTGCTCGCTCCTCAATGCGCAGCCGATGGGCTTCTATCCGCCCGCGACGCTCGTTCGCGACGGCCAGCGGCGCGGGGTCGAGACGCGCCCTCCCGACGTGAACGTCAGCTCCGCCAAGTGCACGGTCGAAGAAGGTGCGGTCCGCATCGGCGTCGACTACGTCAACGGCATCGGCGAAGCAGAGGCGAAGGCGGTCGTCGAGGAGCGGGAACGGGACGGCGCGTTCCAGAGCGTGCGCGACCTTGCACAGCGCACGCAGCTGTCCGAGCACGGCCTCGAGACGCTGGTCGTCTCCGGCGCCTGCGACTGCTTCGAAGAAAGTGAAGAGGATCCGTCAAGCGGATCCTTCAGGCGGCAGCTGCTCTGGCAGCTCGGCCTCGTGCCGCGCGCCCACAGTGTGCCCGGCTCGGGCGGCGAGGAGAAGCAGCTCGCGCTACCGCTCGATCCCACCACGGCGACACCGGAGCTGCCGGAGCCGACCGTCTGGGAGCGCATGCTCGCCGATTACCGCACCACGAACCTCTCGGTCGGCGTGCATCCGCTCGAATTACTGCGCGCGCATCTCCCGGCAGGCGTCATCTCCTCGCGAGACCTCGAACAGGCACCCGATCGCGCGCAGGTGTCGATTGCGGGGATGGCCGTTGCGCGGCAACGCCCGGCAACCGCGAACGGTGTCGTCTTCATGCTGATCGAGGACGAGTTCGGGGCGGTCAACCTGATCGTGCCGCCTTCGGTCTACGACAAGCACCGTGCAATCGTGCGCGGCGAGCCGCTCATCCTCGCCCGCGGCCGCTTCGAACGGATCGAGCGCAACCAGAACGTTCTCGTCCACTCACTCGAGACCCTCGGCCCGCTCGCGCGCCAGGTGTCACAGGAGCCCGAGGTGGGCGCCAGTCTGCCCGGCGCACACCACTTCGGTCATAGATGACCGGCTCAATAAGCCGTCGGCTCTTCGTGCGGCCCTCGCTGCTCCATTGGAGATTGCTGTTGTTGCCGGTTGAGGTTGAAGGCCGTGTTGACGAGCGCGACATGCGTGAATGCCTGCGGAAAGTTGCCGAGCTGCCGCCGCGCAACCGGATCCCATTCCTCGGCGAGCAGCCCGACCTCGTTCCGTAGCGCCAGCAGCCGCTCGAAGATCTCCTCTGCCTCGTCGAGCCGGCCCTGCAGCGCGAGGTTGTCGGCGAGCCAGAACGTGCAAGGGAGGAACGCGCCCTCGCCGGGTGGCAAGCCGTCGACGCTTGCCGATTCCTCGTCATGGGAGTACCGGTAGACGAATCCGTCGCGCACGAGCTGATCTTCGATCGCAGCCACGGTGCCGATCATGCGTGGATCGTCGGCAGGGAGGAAGCCGACGAGGGGGATCATCAGCAGGCTCGCGTCCAGCCGTTTCGAGCCGTAGAACTGCGTGAACGAGTTCAGGTCGAGGTCGTAACCCTGCTCGCAGACCTCCCGGTGGATCCCGGCGCGGATCGAGCGCCACCGCTCCACAGGCCCGGTGCGACCGAAGCGTTCGACAGCCTGGACGCCACGGTCGAAGGCGACCCAGGCCATCACCTTCGAGTGCGTGAAGTGCCTGCGCGGGCCGCGAACCTCCCAGATGCCTTCGTCCGGCTCCTTCCACGCATCCTCGAGGAAGCCGAGCAGCCGGCGCTGAAGCGCCCACGCCTCCTTCGAGAGCTCCAGCTTGTTGACACGAGCCTGATGGAGCGCGTCGAGCACCTCTCCGTAGACGTCGAGCTGGAACTGTCCGGCCGCCGCGTTGCCCACACGAACGGGCTTCGAGCCCTCGTAGCCGGGCAGCCAGTCCAGGATGATCTCGAACAGCCGCCGTTCGCCTGCGACGCCGTACATGATCTGCAGGGCCGACGGGTCACCCGCCGCGGCGCGAAGCAGCCAGACCCGCCACGCGCGAGCTTCCTCGAGATAGCCCGCATTGAGGAAGGCCAGCAAGGTCAGCGTCGCGTCGCGGAGCCAGCAATAGCGGTAGTCCCAGTTCCGCTCCCCACCGATCTTCTCCGGCAGCGACGTCGTCGCTGCTGCCACGATTCCGCCGGTCGGGGCATAGGTGAGGGCTTTCAGGACGACGAGCGACGCCTGCACGTCCCCCTTCCACTTCCCCGCGTAGCCACAGCGGTTGGCCCAGCACTGCCAGAACTCGACCGTCTCGTTCAGCGCGTGCTCTGCCTCAATCGGTCGCGGTGGCCGCTCGTTCGACGGGTACCAGGTCAGCGTGAAGGGGATGCGTTCGCCTTTTTTGACTGTGAACTCGCCGAGGGTGCGGAGGTTCTCGCCGCGATGCTCGACTGGAGTCCGGAAGCAGAGCCCGTCCGGGCCGCCTACTGCGATGCGGCCGTCCGCAATCCGTCTGACCCACGGGATCGTGCCGCCGTAGTCGAAGCGGATGACGAGCTCCGAAAACATCTCGACGTGACCGCGTAGGCCTTCGACGATGCGCACGATGTCCGGCGCCTTCCCGCGCTGCGGCATGAAGTCGAGCACCCGCACGGCGCCGGTGTCCGTTTCCCACTCCGTCTCCAGTACGAGCGTGTTCGGGCGATAGCGGCGCTTGCCCTCCCACGCATCCGTTCGCGGTGCGACGAGCCAGCGCCCGTGGTCCGGCGTGCCGAGCAGCGCTGCGAAGCAGGCGCCGGAGTCGAAGCGGGGGAAGCACGCCCAGTCGATCGAGCCGTCCCGTCCGACGAGCGCCGCGGTCTGAAGGTCGCCGATCAGCGCGTAATCCTCGATCCGCGCCATCTAGCGGTCCTCGATCTCCAGGGCGAAGCGCCGAAAGCGCCGAAGGACAGCCTGGTTGAATGCCCGCTCGTATTCGTCGGCGGCGTCCTCCTCGAGCGTGGAGGCAAAATTGTCACGGAGGTCGGCCAGAACCTCGGTGCCGGTCTCGACGAGGTCGACGTAGTCGCCGTAGCGCTCCTCGGCTTCGTCGCGGGGCGCTTGGTTGTACGCCCGCTCGGCCGCGACACAGTCCTCGACAAGCCCGCGCTGCTCACGCTCGAAGATGTCGAGCTGGCGGTCGATGAGCTCCGAGAAGCGTGCGCGTCTGACCCTCACAGGAGGTCCTCGTAGAGCCGGATGTGCGCGTCGGCCGACGCGTCCCACGTAAGCGTGTCTCGTGCACGCCGGGCACCCGCCCGGGCGCGTTCCAGCGCCGCGGGATCCTCGAGCAGCTCGCGTGCGGCGCCGGCGAGCGCCTCGACGTCGCCGGCCGGCACGACGCGTCCCGCGCCGAACCTCTCGATCGGCTCCGCGATTCCGGCGACGTCGTACGCCACGGCGGGCACACCCGCACCGAGGGCCTGGAGGAGCGTGCCGCTCTGATCGAGCTCCGGCCGATAGGGAAAGAGTGCGACGGTTGCCTCGCCGAGCGCACGCTCCAGTTCGCGCTGCGAGAGGTAGCCGAGCCGCCACTCAGCCAGGTCACCGGCCTCGGAGCGGTAGCCGTTCACCGATTCGATCGGATCGCCGGCGACGAGCAAACGCGCCCCCGGGATCTGCTTTGTCGCCGCGATTGCATCTCCGAGTCCCTTATACGGCCGGATTGTGCCGAGACTGAGCAGCGTGCGCCCGTCGTCGGCCCGCTCGGGGTGGCTGGGGAACACGGGATGCGGGATGACGGTCGCGTCGACGCCGAGGTCGGCGAGGCTTTCCCGCCCGCGCTCGCTGTGAACGACCACGCGGTCGAACCGGGAGAGGAGGTCTCTCCAGAGCCCCTGCTTCCGCGCCGTCCGCCGCGGTAGCAGATCGTGTGCCGTGAACACGGTCGGGACACGCGGCCGCAGCAAAAATCGGTCGAGCTCGGGTGCCGCCAGCCACTGCAGGTGCAACACGTCCGGACGGCGAAGCAGCAGCGCCGCCGTGCCGGGAAGGTGCTCCACAACCTTGAGCGGGATGCGCAAGCGCGAGCGTCTGAAAAGTCTCGATGAGACGGGATAAAACGGCTCGCTGCGCCGGTAGCCGACCGGAGCCGGCGTGTCCCCGAACCGGAACCGAGACGTGATGAGGTCGACGTCGATCGCGCGGCGCGCGAGCGCGGCGGCAAGCTCATGGTCGTAGGCCGGTGTGAAGGCGGGTGGGTCCGAGATGACGACTCGCATCGGCAGTACAGTAGAACGCCTGCTTGTCCGGACCTGGAACCTCTTCCACGGGAACACGCAGCCGCCCGGACGGAAGGCGTTCCTCATGGAGATGGTGCGGCTTGCAAGTGCCGACCGTCCCGCTGTGCTCTGCCTGCAGGAAGTGCCCGTCTGGGCGCTCGGACGGCTGGACAACTGGAGCGGGATGCCGGCGATCGGGACAGTCGCGCAGCGCCCGAGCGTCGGCCCGTTCCCCTCGCCCGCCGACGTCGGCCGGGTGCTCACCGAGCTACACCACGGGTTCCTTCGCTCGGCGTTCACCGGACAGGCGAATGCGATCCTGCTCGGCTCAGGCCTTGAGGTCCGAGAGCATCGGTACGTGATCCTCAACCCTTTCCGCTTCCGCCTCGCACAGGCGCGACGACTGGAACTGGGGACCATCGAGCGCCTGACCTGGAGCAAGGAGCGGCGTGTCTGTCACGCGGTGCGCGTTCAGCGTGGGAACGAGACGCTCGTCATCGGCAATCTGCACGCGACGGGCTTTCCCGACAAGCGCGTGCCTGATGCCGAGCTGCTGCGCGCAGCCGTGTTCGTGGACGGAATGGCCAAGCGGGGTGAGCCCGTGCTTCTCTGCGGTGACTTCAACCTCAGTGCGCGCAACTCGCGGACGCTCGCCGATCTGACCGGGGCCGAGTGGGGATTCAGCGGCCCGACGCCGACAGGAATCGATCACGTCCTGGCCCGCGGCCTCGACGCATCGGCCCCGGTTCGTTGGCCGGCCGGGCAGCGTCTGCACGAAGGTCGTCTGCTCTCTGATCACGCCCCGGTCGAACGGGAGGTCGCTTGACAGTCGAGGAAGCCCGCGCGCTGTTCTCAGTGCTGGAACGGTTCGCGTATCTCAACGCGGGGACGCTGGGCCCGCTGTCTCGCCCGACGCTTGCGGCGATGGAGGAACGGCTTCGTTTCGACCAGGAGCACGGTCGAGGGGGTCACGGATGGTTCAAGAGCGTGCTTGAGCTGCGCGCCCGCGTGCGCGAGCAGATCGCGGCATTGGTCGGCGCCTCGCCAGCGAACATGGCGCTGACGAGCTCGACGACGGACGGTTGCAACATCGTCCTGTCCGGGTTGGAGCTCGGACCGGACGACGAGGTCGTGACGACGGACTCCGAGCATCCTGGCCTGCTGTTGCCGCTGCACGTCTCGGGGGTGCGCGTTCGGGTTGCCGAAGTGGCGGCACGGCCGACGGCGGATGCGCTGACGACCCTCCTGTCGTGCATCACGCCGCGCACGAAGCTGCTCGCGCTGTCACAGGTTCTCTGGACGACCGGACAGGTGATGCCGGTGCATGAGTTGAAGCACGAAAGCGGCCTGCCCGTGTTGGTGGACGGCGCACAGTCCGTCGGAGCGATCCCGGTAAACGTGCGTGACCTCGACTACTACACGGTGTCGTGCCAGAAGTGGCTGTGCGGCCCGGAGCCGCTCGGCGCGCTCTATGTCCGCGACCCGGAGCGCCTTGGAGTTGGGATCCCCAGTTACTTCGCTCAGAGGTCGCTGGAGCAAGACGGAACCTTCGTACCGGCAGAGGGCGCAGCGCGGTTCGATTCCGGCTGGCTGGCCACGCCCAGCCTGGCGGGCCTGGAGGCGGCGCTCGGAGTCGCGCCCGAGTGGCGTTTCGAGCGCGCCGCCGAGATGGCGGAACACTGTCGCGGCGCCCTGCGTGACCGCTTCGAGCTCGTCGCCGACGGTGAGGAAAGCACGCTCGTCTCGTTCGTGGCAGGCGATGCTGCGGAGAGAGCTGCGCGGCTCTACGACGAGGGCGTGATCGTGCGCGATCTTCCCGGGACCGGTTGGCTACGCGCGTCGTGCGGCTGGTGGACGAACGACGAGGACATCGACCGTCTCGTCGCTGCGCTCGGCGCCTGAGGGCGCGAAGCGTTAGTTGTCGGGCAGGGCCGCGTACAGATCGATCACGATCCCGTCCGGGTCCTCGAGCTGCGCGTAGCGCTGCCCCCAGAACGCGTCCCACGGCTCCTTGTGCGCTGAACCGCCCGCTGCCAAGAGCTCGCGATAGACCTGGTCGACCTCGTCCGGCGAGTCGCAGCGAAAGGCCCCGCCGCCCGCGTGGCCATCGGACGGCCGCTTCCAATCAGGGTCGAACGAGCGGATGACGTCCTCGGCGTCGAGCGCGTAGCGCATGCCACCCGGGAGCGGCGCCTCGACATGCTGCTCGTTCTCCGCGCCCTCCGGAAACTCGAGCCCGAGCAGCCGATAGAACGCCACCGACCGCGCCATGTCGCTCACGACGATGCCAAAGAAGTCGAGCTGCGGGCTCACAAAATCTCGGCCGGCTCGGTGCCGGCGGTGCGCAAACCGAGCTCGGGCGCGATCGGCTGCAGCGCCTCGACGACGTTGCGGATGTGGTCGTCGAGCTCGAGCCCCAGTCCTTCAGCGCCCGCATACACCTCGTCCCGATGGACTCCCGCTGCGAATGATGGCGTCTTCAGCTTCTTCTTCACGGACTTGGGCTCGAGCCCGTCGACGCCGGTCGGCCGCACGAGCCCGCACGCGTGCACGAACCCCGACAGCTCGTCGCAGGCGAACAGCGTCTTCTTCAGCGGAGTGTCTCGCGGCATCTCGAGGTGTTCGGCGTGCGAGAGCACCGCCTCGATCACTTCGTCCGGATAGCCCTCTTCGCGCAGAATTGGCGCCCCGTCCTGCGGATGCTTGTCCAGCGTCGGATGGATCTCATAGTCGAAGTCGTGGAGGAGCGCGACGACGCGCCACAGCTGTTCGTCTTCGTCGAAGTGTCTGGCGTACCACGCCGTCGACGCCTCGACGGCGAGCGCGTGGCGCCGCAGCGCCTCGCTCTGCGTGTACTTCGTCAGCGTCTCCCAGGCCCGTTCGCGTGTTGTTTCCACGGCCTGGGTAGGCTACCGCGATGTCCCAGACCGCCGTTATCGGGCGGGCGGCCGAGAGCTTCGTCATCGAGGGCGGACGGCCGCTCCAAGGACGCATTCGGGCGTCTGGCAACAAGAACGGCGCGCTGCCGATCCTTGCCGCCTGCCTGCTCACCGCCGAGCCGGTCCTCCTGCACAACGTTCCGCGGATCGTCGACGTGGAGACGATGATCGAGCTTCTGAACGACATCGGAGTCGAGGCGGAGTGGGTCGGACCGAACGACGTCCAGGTTCACGCCGCCACGGTGGTGAAGCACGAGCTCGACCAGGAGCTGTGCAGCCGGATGCGGGCATCCTTCCTTCTGGTCGGTCCACTCCTGGCGCGCGTCGGAAGTGTGAGCGCGCCGCCGCCCGGTGGCGACGTGATCGGCCGCCGCCGGCTGGACCCACACATCCACGCTTTCGCCGAGCTCGGCGCGCAGATCGACATCGGCAACCGTTATGAGATGAGCGGCGGCGCGCTCCGCGGCAAGCACATCTTCCTCGACGAGGCGAGCGTGATGGCGACGGAGAACGCCTTGATGGCGGCCACGCTCACGCCGGGCGAGACCGTGATCGGCAACGCCGCCTGCGAGCCTCACGTCCAGGACCTCTGTCGCTTCCTCATCTCGCTGGGCGCGAAGATCGAAGGCATCGAGTCGAACGTGCTCCGCATCAAGGGCGTCGAGTCTTTGCACGGTGGGGAATGGGAGATCGGCCCCGATCACATCGAGGTGGGGAGCTTCATCGGCCTCGCCGCCATCACCGGCGGGGACGTGACGATCGACGGCGTCAAGCGGGCCGACCTCGTGTCGATCCTGCATGGCTTCGAGAAGTTCGGAATCCAGGTGGAGCTCGGCGATGACTTCGTGCGCGTTCCACCGCGCCAGGAGCTGACCGTGCAGGATGATCTCGGCGGTCACGTGCCCAAGATCGAAGACGGGCCGTGGCCGGCGTTCCCGTCCGACCTCACCTCCGTCGCGCTCACGGTTGCGACCCAGGCGCAGGGGACGATCCTCATGTTCGAGAAGATGTTCGAGAACCGTCTGTTCTTCACCGACAAGCTCGTGAGCATGGGAGCCCGCATCATCCTCTGCGACCCACACCGTGCTGTGGTCACCGGGCCTGCGAAGCTGCGCGGGCAGCGGATGGAGAGCCCCGACATTCGTGCCGGCATGGCCATGCTGCTCGCGGGCCTCTGCGCCGAAGGCTCCTCGACGATCGGTGCGGTGTACCAGA
>JALYST010000090.1 GCA_030854665.1 Actinomycetota bacterium | reverse complement strand
GGCGAGAAGCAGAGGCCGTTCGACTGTTCGAAGTCGTCGACCAGAAGCTGAGGATCCCCACCCTCGGGGGCGATTCGGTAGACGCCCTGGAAGTCGAGCTGGCGGTCGCGCTCGATGCCGAAGACCGGCATGCGTCCGTACCAGGGATCGCTGAAGTAGATCGAACCGTCGTTTGCGACGATCACGTCGTTCGGGCTGTTCAGCTCCTTGCCCTCGTAATGCGTAGCGAGGGTCTCGCGATTGCCGCCCTCACCGTCGGGATCCATGCGCACGAGTGAGCTCGTGACGTGTTCGCACACGAGCAGGAGTCCCTCGGCGTCGTAGGTCATCCCGTTGCCCTTGTTGCTCGGATTCGCCACCTCGGTGACGCCGTCCGCTTCGCTCCAACGCCGGCGAATGTCGGCGGGCATGTCGCTGAAGAGCAAGAAGCGCCCTTCCTTGTTCCAGATCGGTCCCTCGGTGAATGTGAAGCCCGTCGCGAGCTTCTCGACCTGCGCCTTCGAGTCGACCAGCTCGTGGAGCTTCTCCGACTTGACGTCAACGGCCATCTCGACTCCTTTTCACGAGGTGTGAAGTCAGTCTAATCGCGTGAAAGCTCCGCTTTCACGCGAAGTGAAGTACGGCGCTTCGCACGGGACATGCGCGGGCCGAGCCCGCAGACTCCTATTGGGTTCCGGCACGCGGTTGCTGTCAACCGCGGAGGGTGGTGAGCCTTAGAACCCTCGACCGGCGATTCCCTCAAGGCCGGAGGCTAAGACCAGGCGGAGCAGGGCTTAGCCGCAGGCGTACTGATGCGGTCGACAGCAAACGCCGACCCTGGACACGGTGAGAGTGCGTGGGCTTCGCCCGCGCACGTTCCCCGCGAAGCGGCGACCCTAATCCCCCCGCGAAAGCGCAGCTTTCGCGGGGGGTTCCTCTACGTGGATACGCGTCTTCGAGTTGCGTAGGAAGCCGCCGTCGCGCCCCGCGCGGGTGGCGAGGATCTCGCCGAGGATCGAGAGAGCCGTTTCGGCGGGCGTGTCCGCGCCGATGTCGAGTCCCGTGGGACCGGAGACGCGCTCGAATTGGTGCTCCTCGACGCCGGCCTCGAGCAGGCGCTCGCGGCGGCGCTCCTGGTTTCGGCGCGACCCGAGGGCGCCGATGTAGAACGCCTCGGTGCCCAGCGCGCCCTTGAGCGCTGGGACGTCGAACTTGTCGTCGTGCGTCAGCACCACGACCGCGGTCTGGTAGTCCGGCTGCACCTGGTCGATCGCTTCCTGTGGCCAGGAGACGAGCAACTCGTCCGCGCTCGGGATGCGCTCCTTCGTCGCGAACTTGCCGCGAGCATCCGCGACGATCGTCCGCCACCCCAGCTGTTTCGCCGCGGCGCACAGCGCTTCCGCGGTATCGACTGCGCCGATCACGAGCAGTCGAGGAGCCGGTCCATAGACCTCGGCGAACACCTTCCGCCCGTCGTCGAGCTCGAGTAGCGTGTTGCGCCCTCGCCGCAGCAACTCGTAGACGTGGTCGGCGAGCTCCTCCGGCCCGTCGCCGAACCGATCACCTGCTTCGGTGACCAATAGGTCGGCGCCAAGCGGCTCCCCCTCGACGACCGTGAAGAGGATCGCCCGCTCTTCGGACACGATGATCGGCAGCAGGCGCTCGACCAGCGCAGCCGGCGCGCTCTCGACGAAAACGTCGATCTCGCCCCCGCAGGGAAGCCCGACCGAGAACGCGAGCTCGTCCTCGATCCCATACGAGAGGAATTGCGGCCGCGCTCCTTCGAGGACCTGGCACGCGTGGTCGTAGACATCGCTCTCGACGCAGCCTCCCGAGACCGAGCCTGCCATCTCGCCGCTCTCGGAGACCGCGAACTTGGCCCCGACCGGACGAGGGGCCGAGCGTCTCGTCGCGATCACGGTAGCGACGGCAAAGCGCTCGCCCCGTGCGCGCCAGCGCTCGATGTCCGGCAGCACCTCTTTCACGCCGCGTGCCTCCTTTCGATACCGGCAAGGACGCCGGCAAGCTCTTCGAGACTAGCCAGATTATGTCCGGCGACGAAACGATCAACGAACGGAAGAGCGGCTCTCAT
>JALYST010000046.1 GCA_030854665.1 Actinomycetota bacterium | reverse complement strand
TCGAGATATGCGCCCTCACCGCGGCCGACGAACAACGGCTCGTCGAGCCCGACCGCCCGCATCGCGCGCACGGGAGAGTTCACACCGCCGGGGATGAGGTCGAGCGCGCGGCGATACAAATCACTTCGCGTCCGCAGGACGCGCGTATCACTGCCGTTCATCACTCTCCGAGCGAAGCGAGGGCCTAACCGCCAACCCCGGAAAGTGCGCAGCACTTTTCGGGGAGATCAGAGCCAGGAGGCCAGCTCCTTGGTCCAGTAGGAGATGACGAAGTCCGCGCCGGCACGCTTGATGGCTGTGAGCGACTCGAGTGCAGCCTGCCGTTCGTCGAGGAATCCCTTTGCCGCCGCAGCCTTCACCATTGCGTACTCACCGGAGACGTTGTAGGCGGCAAGCGGAAGATCGAAGTGCTCTCGCGCGGCGCGAATCACGTCCAGGTAAGGAAGCGCGGGCTTGATCATCAAGACGTCTGCGCCCTCGGCCACGTCCTGTTCGCACTCCCGCAGCGCTTCGCGCACGTTCGCGGGATCCATCTGGTAGCCGCGGCGGTCTCCAAATGCGGGCGCCGACTCGGCGGCCGCGCGGAACGGGCCGTAGAAAGCGGAGGCGTACTTCGCCGAGTACGCGACGAGCGGTGTATCGGGCAGCTCCTCGCGGATCGCGCCGACTCGGCCGTCCATCATGTCGCTCGGCGCAACAACATGCGCTCCTGCCTCGACGTGACTTCGTGCCGTGCGCGCAAGCAGCTCGAGCGTCGCGTCGTTGTCGATCTCCTCCCCGTCACCGATGACTCCGCAGTGGCCATGCGAGGTGTATTCGCAGAGGCACACGTCCGTGATCAGCACGAGGTCGCGTCCCTGAAGCGCGCGCAGCGCACGCTGGATGACGCCGCCGTCGTCCCAGGCGCCCGAGCCTTCCTCGTCCTTCTCGTCGGGGATGCCGAACAAGATCACGGCCCTGACGCCGAGTCGGACGAGCTCGTCGGCCTCGGCGTCGAGGGAGTCGACCGAGTGGCGAGCCAGGCCGGGGAGATCCGCATGTGCGAGCGGCTCCGGCCCGACGAAGAGCGGCATCACGAAGTCGTCGAGGTCGAGACGCGTCTCGCGCACGAGACCACGGAGTCCGCTGGTGCGCCGCAGCCGGCGCAAGCGAGTGACTGGAAAAGTGCTCACTCCTACAGCCTAGACCCGAAGAGCTGGGGTCAGACCCTTGCTCTTCGGGACGTCTCCGCTCAGGACAGGAGCCGGCGCGTGGCGAGCCGGGCGAGCGCGCCAAAGAGGAGCCCAAGCCCCGCAAGCCAGATCAGCTCGCGCGCGACCGCCTTCCACGGGCTCGCGTCGTACAACGAGGCAGAGAAGTAGCGAACCGCGTGAGCGAACGGCAGTCCGTCGCTCAACCAGCCTGCGGCCGGGACGACCTCTCGCGGGACGAGTCCGAGGAAGACCACGGGCATCACGACCAGCACGGCGACGAGCGACGCGGTGCGCGTCTCGCGTGCGAGCGCTCCGAGCAGTGTCCCGAGCGCGCCCAGCGCAGCCCCGGCGACCAGCAAGCCCACCGCCAGCAGCGGCAGCCTCTGCCACGGCTCGCCGCCGGCGACGCCGCCGGCCTCGACGATCACACCGAAGACGAGCGCGATCGCCAAGCCTAGGGCGAGCGCCACGACTGCGGCGAGAGCCACCTTCGCCGACACCAGTTCGCCCATGGAGACCAAGCCCCGTCTTAGCCGCCCGATCGCGTTCTCGTCGCGCTCGCTCGCGATCGCTCCGGCGGCGAGCAGCAGCGCCAGGAAGGTGATCGTCAGCGCCAGCGCGTACGACTGCACCTGCGCGGAGAGGAGCGAGCTCCGAGAATTCTCGTGCGCCCGCTCGAGCCCGATCGGATTCGCGGTGGCATCGAGCAGGCTGCCCGTCTGAGCCAGCGCGATACCGGCGATACGCGCGAACTCGGCGATCCGGTCGCGCTGCGGGCCGGGCGGCAACTGCTGCAGCAGCTTCTGCATGCGCGCCAGGCCGAGGACGTCGTAGGTGCGGCCACCGAACTCCGCGCGGCCACCGGTGATGATGAGCTGCACGTAGTGCAAGTCGGTCTGCACGTACGCGGTCTGCAACTGGCGGTTGAGCCCGTACACCAGCGCCTGCACCTGCTGCGTCACGCGCGAGGAGATCCCGCCGCGCGTGACCTGGTAGACAAGGCTCGGCGCGTGCAGCCCGCTCTTCAGGTCGGCGAGGAAGCCTGGAGGAATCGTCAGCGTCGCGACAACCCGGCCGGTCGCGAGCGCACGTCGTGCCGCCACCGGGTCCATCCGGATGAGATGGACGTTCTTGCCGACCTCGTCGATCGCGTCCTGAATCCGAAACCGATGGCCCCCGACGGACACAACCTGTGGCAGGTGATCCTCGTCGACGAGCGCGACGCGCGGCTTCGAGCTCCCGTAGCCCGCGACGAGGCCGACGAGCCCTGCGACTAGCAGCGGGTAGGCGATCAGAACGCCGAGCAGGAGTGGGGAGCGCACGAGAACGCGCAGATCCTTCTGCAGGACGAGTGCCGCACCCCTCACGTGAAGATCTCCTCGGCGTGGAGCTCGCGGTATTCGGCCGTGGGTCCTAGGAACGTCAGCCGCCCCCGCTGCAGGACTGCGACCCGATCGGCGTAGAGGCCGAGCTCTTCGAGGTTCTGCGTCGCGAACACCACCGAACCGCCTTCGCCGCGCAGCGCCGTCACCGTTTCCCACAGCCGGCGCCGCTGGCCGGGGTCGAGGGCAGCAGTTGGCTCGTCGAGGAGCAGGACGCGGGGACTGCCGAGCAGCGCGAGCGCGACGTTCAGGCGCTGGCGATTCCCGACGGAGAGCGTGTGCGCAGGCCGGTCGGCAGGGATCTCGAACCGAACGAGGAGGCGATCCGCCACCGCGACGTGGTCGGGTTCGCCTTCGAGTCGCGCGAACAGCTCAAGGTTTTCACGCGCCGTCAGGCGATCGTAAAGGGCCGTACGCTGCGGTACCCAGCCGACCCGCACCTCGCCAACACGCTCGATCGATCCGGCACTCGGCTCGAGCGCGCCGGCGAGCAGCGCCAGCAAGGTCGATTTCCCCGCGCCGTTCGGGCCGATCAGCGCGAGCGCCTCACCGGCATTGACGTCCACGTCAGTGGGCTCGAGCGCAACTTGCGTGCCAAACCGGCGCGCGACCGCTCGCGCGCGCAGCACCGCGTCGCTCAACGACTCGCCGCAGCCGGTGGAGGCTTAGCTTCTTCCAAGCCCGCGTCGACCGGGAGCACCTGCCCTTCGTCCCACGGCTCCAGCTCGACGCGTTCGCCGAAGAACTCCCACATCGCGCGCCCGGCCGCAAGCAGCGGCAACGCCATCAGCGCGCCCGGTAATCCGTAGATCTCCCCGCCGGCGAGCAACCCGAAGATGACGAGCAGCGGATGCAGCCGCAGCGCGCTTCCCATCACGTTCGGGACGACGATGTGACCTTCGACCTGATGGATCGCCAGGAACAGCAACGCGACCCAGACCGCCGACACGGGATGCACCACGAGCGCGTACAGGAACGGCGGGACCGAGCCAAGCCACGGTCCGAGGTACGGAATGAGCTCCGTGATTGCGACCCAGGCGCCGAAGAGCAGGGCGTACTTCTGCCCGTGCGGAAGCCAGCCGAGGACACCGAACAGCCATAAGCCGACGCCTGCGCTCGTACCGATGATCAGAGACACGAGCGACTGTCCCTTGACGTAACTCGTCAACGACTGCTCCATGCGAAGCACCAGCGGCACCGAGCCAGGCTCGGCTGGAAACCGCCTGTTGATCCGACGCTCCAATTTTGGAAAGTCGAGCAGCATGTAGATCGACACGACGAAGACCACGATCACGCTGAAGAGCAGCTTCCCGATCGAGATCGCCGCGCCCTCGAGGAAGTTGACCAACCTATTCGTGTACTTGCCGATGTCGTGCTTCCGGATGTCGCGCACGAGCCGGTGGCCACGATTCTCGGCATTGATCCCGCCCAGACGATGGCCGTTGAGCCAGTCCTGGAGCCGGTTCACGTCGCGATCGGCGTCGACGACGCCGGTTCGTCCGTTCACGTTCGTAAAGTAGGAATCGACCCGTTTCGCGGCCGTCTTCGTCTCACTGGCGACCACGGTCCCGAGAGCGCCGATGGCGGCGATCAACGCAACAGCGAAGACGAGGTACACGAACGCGACTGCGAAGCCGCGAGGGATCCGGACCCGTTGCACCAGGCGGACGACAGGGCTCAGCAACAGCGCGATCAGCAGTGCGACGAGGAAGAGAAAGACGACGTGACGGACCGCGCCCGCGACCACCCAGAGGAACAGCAGCAGGACCGGGAACCCGGCCAGTTGGATCCAGCGCGGGATCTCGCTCTTGGCCCTGGCGGGCATGCGGGTGATCGTACAGCGGAGGTCATACGGTTCCCCACGTCGCGGCCCCCGGATTGGGACTGGGACTGGGCTGAGGACGGCAACCTCGCGCTCGACCGTCACGAACGGTGGGCAGAAATGCAGGTGGATCCGAGGGTTCCGTTGTCACAAAGTCGGCCCCCTCATTTGTTGAAGGAGGGGTCAGGGTCCGTTACGGTGCCGCGAATGCCGGCCCCCTCCCGCAGAATCCCCGCGGCGCGCCAGCGTCCGCGGCGTGAGCCCGTGCCCCACCGGGCACGGCGTCTCATCGTTCTCACGGTCGTTTGCGGCGTCCTCCTGGGGACGCTGCTGATCACGGCCTTCGGACAGGGAGCAACGCGCGAGCCCTCCCAGGCGCTGCCGGGTCCGACGAGCCGCCTCTTGCCTGTCGGACCGCCGACGCCGCTCACGGTCGCTCTGCACAGTGGGCTGCGTATACAGCTGCCCGTTGCTCAGAGCCGCGTCACGGCAATCGGTTACCACTCGTCAGGTGACGGGGCGCTGCCCCTGAGCCCGCTCGGCCGCCAAGGCAATGAAGGCGCCCTCTCGCGGCTCGCGCACAGGATCTTCGGCGGCGGCGGCGCCGGCTTCGTCTACTACCAGCTGAGCGGCGGCGAGACGGCGGTGCTGGACGTCGGCGCCGTACCGGGCACGGACGTGTACGCGCCGGTGGACGGCACGATCGTCGGGATCTCGGACTACATCCTCAACGGCCGGTCCTACGGCTCACGGATCGACATCCAGCCTTCGGCCGCACCGTCACTCGTGGTCTCGCTCACGCACCTGAGCCCTGACGCGGCTCTCACCGTCGGTTCGATGATCGCCTCATCCAGCACGAAGGTCGGCCGCATGCTCGATCTGTCCGGAGTGGAGAAGCAGGCGTTGTCGAAGTACACCCAGGACGCCGGCAACCACGTGGCCATCGAGCTACGCGCCGCCGCCACCCTCCTACCCTGAGGATCCTGTTCATCGCGGATGCGGTCGGTGTGCCCGGGCGGCGGGCCATCGAACAGCGTCTCCCGTCGCTGCGAGATGACCTGCGCGCAGATCTCTGCATCCTCAACGGCGAAAACCTCGCCGACGGTGTGGGGATCACACCCAAGCTCGCCGACAAAATGCTGGCTTCCGGTGTCGATGCGATCACGCTTGGCAATCACACCTGGCGTCGCGGCGAGATCGTGCCGTACCTGAAGGAGAGCGAGCGCGTAATCAGGCCCGCGAACCTGTCGAAGCGCGCCCCGGGCAAAGGGCTCACGTTCGTCACAGCAGCTGATGGAACAGAGGTCGCCGTGATCAACCTGATCGGCGCGCTCTTCCTCGGGCCACCCGTGGGTCCCTTCGAGGTGATCGACGAGCTCGTGGACGAAGCGCAGAAGCGCACGCCGGTGATCGTCGTCGACATGCACGCCGAAGCAACCAGCGAGAA
>JALYST010000027.1 GCA_030854665.1 Actinomycetota bacterium | reverse complement strand
CCCCCGCGCTTAGGCGGCTTGAATATCGCAGCCCAGGTACATCAGGGCTTCAACCGCTTCAGTGACGAACACCGTGGCCTCGCGGCCGTCGGCGAAGGTGTAGGGACCGGGCCTCATCGGCTCGGTGCTTGCGACGCCGGCGGGGAAGACTTCCGCCTCGACCACGCAGGAGTCGCCGTGGTCGACGGCGCGCATCACCGCGACCGAGCGCCCGTCCTTGCGTGCGTGCCGGACGAAGAGCTCGCGGCCCGCGGTCGGAGCGTCGTTGCTCACGAGGCCAGGCTGGCCGCGTTGGCGGCGGCCTGCGCAACGGTGTCGCGGTCGGCGAATCCGTTGAGGCGGACGAAGAGCGTTCGGGGACGCTGGAAGACCAGCACAGCCGGGCCGTCGAGGACCCTGTCGGCCGCTGTCTGAGCGCCGGTCAGGAGCAAGGTAAGGGGGGAGACGATCTGCTCGTCGGCGACGTTGAACGCGACGAAGCCGACGCCCGCGAGGGCCGCCCCGTGCTTCGCCTCGTCGGTCGCCATCGCGTCCACGGCCGAGCGAGGCGCGTAGAGCGAGACGACCACCACGTCGTGCGATGCGAGCGCGTGTGCGAGCGCGGCAGGCATGCCGTCGATGACCGCCGGGCCGGCCGTCGCCTTGGGCTTGACGCGCTTCGGTGCGGGCTTGGCCGCGACCGTCCGCGCCTTCGGCTTGGCCGGCGTCTTCGCGACCTTGTTCACCGGGTGCAGCGGCTTGATCGACTTCACGGCCGCCTGCGAGGAGCTCTGGCCGCGGCCGAGCAGCAGGAAGCCTGCGGCTAGCGCAAGCATGGCCACGAAGACGGCCACAGCGAGAATCCGGACGCGGGGACTAAAGCTCACGGTGTTCCTATCGGCATTCCGCGTTCAGCGCTTGACCCGGAATAGACGAAGGGCGCGGTCTCCCGCGCCCTTCGGCAAAACCCGATCGAGCCTGGGTTAGCAGCTACCCGACTTGATGTCGCCGGACGGGCCGGACTTGTGGTATTGGACGGTGCCCGGCGTGGTGTTGCGGATGCAGTAGCCGCCGGCGGTCGCGACCGAGATCTTGATGTTCTTGATGCCGGCGTCGTACGAGCCCTGGAGCTTTGTCAGCGTGACGCCCACGTAGCCGGTCGAGTGGTCGGCGTTGAACGCCTCCATGCCCGGAACGGCGGCGCGGACGTTGGCCTGCGCAGCGGACTTGTTGGCCCGGGTGCGGAAGCTCAGGTACGAGGGGATCGCGATCGCAAGCAGGATCCCGAGGATGATGATGACGACCAGGAGCTCGATCAGCGTGAAACCGCGATCGTCTCTCGTAAGGCGATGCCGCAAACTGTTCATTCGGCGTGCTCCTTCGGGTGGGGAAGTTCGGTGGCCTTGACTAGATCGGCCTGCGATGCCTTCGAGCAACACCCCCGAAAGGGTGAGCGCCCGAGGACGGCTCCTAGCAACTGCCGGACCGGATGTCGCCTGACGGGCCGGACTTGTGGTAGGTGACGGCGCCCGGCGAGGTGTTCTCGAGGCAGTAGCCGCCCTGGGTCGCCGCGCGGATCGTCACGTTCTTGATCCCGGCGTCGTAGCTGCCCTGGAGCTTCGCGAGGTTGACGCCCACGTAGCCCGTCGAGTGGTCGGCGTTGAAGGCCTCCATGCCGGGAACCGCCGCGTGCACGTTCGCCTGCGCGGCCGACTTGTTGGCCCGGCCGCGGAAGCTGAGGTAGGACGGGATTGCGATCGCCAGCAGGATCCCGAGGATGATGATCACGACGAGGAGCTCGATCAGCGTGAAGCCGTGCTCCACGTGCGCGATGCGCTGCCGCATTCTCTTGATCATCGGTCGGTGCTCCTTCGGCGTTGCTGGAAACGGTGGCTTCCGCGGTATCGGCCGGAACGGCCTTCGCCGTTAGGCAAAAGAAAGGGCGCGGTCTCCCGCGCCCTTCGAGTCGTCCAAGACGAGTCGCCTAGCAGACGCCCGACTTGATGTCGCCGGACGGGCCGGACTTGTGGTACGTGACCGTGCCCGGCGTGGTGTTGCGGATGCAGTAGCCGCCGGCGGTCGCGACCGAGATCTTGATGTTCTTGATCCCGGCGTCGTACGAGCCCTGGAGCTTCGTCAGCGTCACACCGACGTAGCCGGTCGAGTGGTCGGCGTTGAACGCCTCCATGCCCGGAACGGCGGCGCGGACGTTGGCCTGCGCAGCGGACTTGTTGGCCCGCGTGCGGAAGCTCAGGTACGAGGGGATCGCGATCGCAAGCAGGATCCCGAGGATGATGATGACGACCAGAAGCTCGATGAGGGTGAAGCCCTCGTCGCGCCGCACCTGGCCGAGCCGGTGCGAAAGTCTTGCAAACATTCTGTGGTCCTCCTTGAGGGGGTGCGCAGATGGCCTGCTCCGTCTATCGCCGGGAACGCCGTTGTCGTCCACCCCCCATACGGGTGAAACCTCTCGCGCGCAACCGGCTTGCGACAGACCCTCAAGATTGGCTGTGGCCCTGCCGATAGCCAGCGCAGCGGCCATGGCGGACACTCTCTATTCAATCGACGATCTGCTCGAGCAGATGGTGGCGCGTAACGCGTCGGATCTGCACATCACCGTGGGTGCGCACCCGGTCGTGCGCGTGCGCGGCAAGCTCGAGCCGCTCCAGGAAATCGCGCCGCTGACGGCCGAGACGACGCAGCAGCTTCTCTACCGCATCCTCTCGACGGAGCAGCAGAAGCATCTCGAGCTGAACCGCCAGATCGACCTGGCGCACTCGATTCCCGGCCTCGCGCGCTTCCGCGTGAACATTTACTGGCAGCGCGAGGCGCTCGGCGCGGCCTTCCGCCTGATCCCGACCGAGATCAAGACGCTCGAGGAGCTCGGCATTCCCTCGGCGC
>JALYST010000072.1 GCA_030854665.1 Actinomycetota bacterium | reverse complement strand
TTCTCCACGCCGATGCTGTGGGCGGTCGGGTTCGTTTCGATGTTCGTGATCGGCGGCCTCTCCGGGATCTACCTCGGGGCCGTTCCGATCGACATCCACACGAGCGACACCTACTTCGTGGTGGCGCACATCCACTACGTCCTCTTCGGCGGCTCGCTCTTCACGATCTTCGCCGGCATCTACTACTGGTTCCCGAAGATGACCGGCCGCCAGTACAGCGAGAAGCTCGGAAAGCTGCACTTCTGGCTCACGTTCATCGGCTTCAACCTGACCTTCTTCCCGATGCACCTGATCGGCACGCAGGGCATGCCGCGCCGCGTCTCGGACTACTCACCGGAGTTCGGTAACTGGAACCTGTTCATCTCGGTCGCGTCGTTCGCCCTTGGCGCGTCGTCCATCGTGTTTCTCTACAACATGGTCACGAGCATGCGTCGCGGTGCGCCCGCAGAGGCGAACCCGTGGCGCGCTCTCACGCTCGAATGGCAGGTTTCGTCGCCACCGCCGATCTTCAACTTCGACGAAATTCCGCAAGTGGTGGGAAACCCGTACGAGTACGGCGTTCCAGGCGCGCGTCACGCCGTCTTGAGCGGCGACAAGGCGGCCACCGAGACCGAAGTGAGGAGCCACTGATGCATCTTCTGGTCGTCGCCAACGAGACCGTCACCGGACGCAAGCTCATCGAGGAGGTCGAGCGGCGAAAGGGCTCGGGCGATCTTCAGGTGACAGTCATCGCTCCCGTCAGCCGGCCGCAGCGTGGCTACGTCGTCTACCAGGACACTCGGCGGGCGGCCGCAGGCAGACGGCTCGACCGGACGCTCTCGCTGCTCCAAAACGAGGGCATCTCGGCGCACGGGCTCGTCGTGGAGTCCGACCCTGTGACGGCCGTGCGCGACGCACTCGCCCAGCTGGAGCCGCCGGTCGACGAGATCATCCTCGCAACGCACCCGCAGCAAAAGTCCGGATGGCTGCGCAAGAACGTCGTGGCTCGCATTCGCGAAAGCGCAGGCAGCGTCCCTGTCGAGCATGTCGTCGTCGACATGGCTGCAGAGGCCGGCTCCAAGAACGTCCTCGTTCTCGCAAACGAAACCGTCGTGGGCCAGGCGCTGCTTGACAGGATCCGTGAGCGGGCCGCGAGGGGCGATGCGAGCTTTTTGCTCATCTCGCCGCAGAGCGATCCCACACAGGGGGAGCACCCGGAAGCAGAGCGGCGGCTCAAACGAGCCCTGGCCGAGCTACGCGGCGAGGGAATCGACGCGCATGGTCAGATCGCGCAGCCCGACCCGTTCTCGGCGGCCATGGACGCCATCGACGAGGAGCGAGTCGACGAGATCATCGTGTCGACTTTCGCGCCGTCCCGATCTCCGTGGCTGCGAAAGAACCTCGTGCAGCGTCTGCACGACGAGACCAACTTGCCGGTCGAACACATCGTCTTCCAGCCGGATCAGGTCGAGGAAGGCGCTCGCATCTAGTGTCCGCCCACGCAGAAGCGCATCACGGACCGCCGATCGCGAACCAGAGCTCGCGCATCAACTCGTCGGTGCTCGGGATGCTGCTCTTCATCGCGTCCGAGATCATGCTCTTCGGCGCGTTCTTCACGGCGTACTTCTTTGTCCGCGTCGTAAACGGCATCGAGTGGCCGCAGCCGCCCTTCGAGTTGCCGGTGTTCGTCGCGGGAGTCAACACCGCAATCCTCGTCACTTCCAGCTTCACGATGCACTGGGCGCTGCAGTCGGTCAAGCGCGGCAACCGCGCCGGTCTGCAGGCGGGCCTGCTCCTGACGTTCCTGATGGGCCTCGTCTTCCTGCTGACGCAGGCGCGTGAGTACTCGCGCGTGGGATTCGCTCCGCACGACGGCGCCTTCGGGACGATCTTCTACTGCTTGACGGGCCTGCACGGCGCACACGTCTTCATCGGCCTCACGATCCTGCTGTTCATGACGATCCGGGCCTTCCGGGGCCATTTCTCCCCGGAGCACCATCACGGTGTCGAGATCGGAGGGATCTACTGGCACTTCGTGGACGTAATGTGGATTGTCGTGTACTCGACCGTCTACCTGATCTGACGGAATGATCAATCCGCTCCGCAGCGAGGCCGAGGCGTTCAGGTTCCTGATCGCGTCGATCGTCTACTTCGGGGCGATCGTGATCGCCTCCGTCGCGGGTGGAAAGTGGGTCGGTCTCGGAGTGTTCATCGCGCTCACCGGCGCCGTGCTCGGCTGGTGGCTGCATGCCCGGCGCGAGGAGCGCCCCCAGACGACAGAGCCTCGCCCTCACCCGGTCGGCGAACGGCGCATCCTCGTGGTCGCGAACGAGACAGTCGGCGGCCATGCGCTTCGCTCGACGATCCTCGCGAAGAGCCTCGACGTCCGCGAGGAGGTGCTCGTCGTGACGCCGGCCCTGAACTCGCCGCTCCGGCACTGGGTCTCGGACGAGGACGGGGCTCGCGCCGCGGCGCAGGACCGACTCGACATCAGTCTCGCCCAGCTTGCGGAAGCAGGCGTGCAGGCACGCGGCGAGGTCGGCGACGGCGACCCCCTCCAGGCAATGGAGGACGCGCTGCGAACATTCGGAGCGGACGAGATCGTCATCTCCACCCACCCGGAGGGCCGCTCGAACTGGCTCGAACGCGGCATCGTCGAGAAGGCGCGTGAGCGCTTCGCGGTTCCGATCACGCACGTGGTCGTCGATCTCGAGCGCGAAGGATCGACTTAGTGGCTCAGAGCCACTAAGTCAGTACAGCAGCAGTTGCGTGCAACGGAACAGGGCCAGCTTCTTGCCGGCCTCGTTCGTGACGGTCGCGTCCCACACCTGTGTCGTGCGCCCACCGTGACCCAGTGTCGACTCGCACAAGAGTGTGCCCTCAACCGCCGTTCCGAGAAAGTTCGTCTTCAACTCGATCGTCGTGAAGCCGATGGCGCCTTCGGGAAGGGACGCGATGCAGCCGTAGCCGCATGAAGAGTCCGCGAGAGCGACGACGGTGCCTGCATGCAGGTAGCCGTTGGGTGCGAGCAGCTCCTCCCGTAAAGGAAGCCGCATCCGGACGTGACCGTGCTCAATTTCCTCGACCTCGATTCCGATCAGTCCGGGCAGCCTGCCCTGGCCGAGCTGCCTGAAAGCGTCGAGGTCGACGACCACTTACTTGCCGGCGTGGTCGGCGACGTACTTCGCAACCGCGTTGATCTGGGCGTCGGTGAGGACACCCTTGAACGCGGGCATGATGCCGCCGCCCTTGATCACCTGGCTCTTGGCGCGCTCGAAGGACGGCTTGAGCAAATCGAGGTTCGGCCCCTGGTTTCCGCTCGTTCCCGCGTCCTTCAGGGTGTGACAGCCGCCGCACTTCGTGATGAAGATCTGCTTCCCGTTTGTCCCGCTGACAGCTTGCGCCTCGGCGAAACCCTGCTTGCCAGCGTTCGCTGCGACATATGCAGACACGTCGATCGCGTTCTGCCCGGTGACGAGGTTGGCCGGCATGTTCGCCTTCAGGAAATCCGGATCGTTCTGGCGCACGGGGTACTGACCGGGAAACTTGATCTGGTCGTGGACGATGTCCAGAATCGCCGACTCCTTGAATCCTTCGGAGCGCGCCTGCGCGAACGAGGCGTCGAGATTCGGGCCGATCGCCGCCGATGAGCCGGCAGCCGAGAGCGTGTGGCAGCCCGCACACTTCTCCTGGAACATCGTGCGTCCGTTCTCCTTGTTGGCGGCCGCGTTGTTCACGGGACCACCGGTGCCGCACGCAGACAAGAGAAGTGCGACAGCCACCCCCCCAATGGCGGCTGAGAGCCGGCGGGGCAACTTAGTGTTCCTGCCAGCAATGCACGGCGGCTTCTGGCCCGCGACCCAGAAACTCGCCAGCATCACTGGCAGAAACACTACGCGGGAGGCTGGTCGGCCGACTTCACTTTTGAGACGGCCTCGTCGCGGGTGGGGTAGATCGTGAACACGCGGTCGAGCCCGGTGATCTCGAAGATCTTCGTGATGTTTCGGTCGCTGCAGACGAGCGAGAGCTGCCCCTCGTTCGTGCGCAACCGCTTGACCCCGCCCACGAGCACACCGAGGGTCGTCGAATCGATGAAGGTCGTGTCGCTGAAGTCGACGATCACCTGCTTCCCGCCCTGGCCGATCACTTCGAGAAGTTGCTGCTTGAACTCGGGCGCGGTGTACAGGTCGACCTCCCCTGCAAGCGAGATCACGTAAGCGTCGTCTCCCAGTTGCTCCGTCTTGATGTCGAAGTTCATCGTCCCCCCGGCGGTCGTGTGACGGGCCTCTTCCCGTCGGCGCGGAGTCTAACCTCCGGTGGGCGCGGAGGACTGCTGCAAGGTCTTGATCCGCGCGCGGATCTGCGCAGCTGTGGCGGGATCCAGGTTGAAGCTCAGGAGCCGCTTGTATGCGCGGATCGCCACAGGTGTCTGGCGGAGCGTGTCAGCCGCCTGAGCCAGGGAGAACAGCGCCTGCTCATCGTTCGGGCTGACCTTGACGATCAGCTGGTAGGTCGCGACCGCCCGGGTGGCCGCGGTCTGGTACTTCACCGACGCCTGCTGCAACTGCTGGCCCGCCTTGCCGGAAAGGGCCGCCGCAATCGGGTCCTCGCCGAGGGCCTGCCCGAACTTGTCGGTGGAGGAGGGTCGAAACGGGGAGCCGATGCCTGCGTCCTGTTGCGCGAGTGAGGCGAGCTGAGCCTCGCGGAAGTAGCGGTCGGCCTGCCCGAGCTCGAGTTGACCCAGATGCCGGAGAGAGGTGACGTCCTTGGGCCTCAGCCTTGTGTACTCGGTCCACGCACCGATCGCCTCGTCGATGCGGCCCTTCTTCTCCAACGCGTTTGCGAGGTCCTTGCGGGCAATCGCGTTGAACGGGCGCTCACGGACTCGCTCCTGCGCCTGCGAGACGGAGGCGCCGGAACTGCCGCTGTTGCCGAACGCGTCGCGGAGGAGCTGCCCGAGGTCGAGCCCGCCGGAACCCACGCCGAGGAACACGAAGCCGCCCCCGAAGATGAGGATGAGAAACACGAACGCCCACTTGGCCTGATTGCGCAGGCGAGGGAAGAACATCGTGTTCTCCGCTACGCGCGGGGAGCTGCCACCGGCTTTGCGGCCGGTTGGGCGAGCATGGCGCGCCTCGCGCTGTGCGCGGCGGCGGTCAGCTCTTGCCAATCCATCCCTCCCTTCTCGTAGCGCGCTTCCCCGTCCACGTACGTCGCAATCACACGGTCGGGCGACCCTCCGAACACCACTGCCCCGGCGGGGTCCTCCCAGGGTAGATACGCGGAGCCCTCCAGGGACACGATTGCAAAGTCTGCCCGCTTCCCGGGAACGAGCGAGCCGATCTCCCCGTCGAGACCCAGGGCGCGGGCGGAGCCGAGCGTCCCGAGCTCGAGCGCCTCCGAAGCAGAGAGGATATCCGGCCGACCCGCTCGTGCCCGCGCGGACAGAACGACGCTCCGCAGCTCCTCGAAGAAGTCGAACGACGGCGCCGAGGCCGGGCTGTCCGTGCCCACACCCACGCGCACGCCGGCCGCCCGCAGCTCCGCGAGCGGCGCGACGCCGCAACCGAGCGCCCCGTTCGAGCGAGGACAGTGTGCGACGCCCGTCCCGGTGGACGCAAGCAAGCCGATCTCGTCCTCGTCGAGGACGACGCAGTGGGCGGCGACGACGTTCGGCCCGAGGAGACCGTGCTCCGCGAGCAGGTGCGCCCCGGTCTTGCCGGGCGGAGCGACGAGCAAGTCTTTGTACCCGCCCCAGGCGCCGGCTCCGGTGAGCAGATATGCGACCTCGGCAGGGCTCTCGGAGATGTGCGTCGCGATCGGCAGGCCGAGCTCGGCGCACGCTTCATAGAGCTCGATCGAAACCGAGTAGGGAGCATGGGGGGAGACACCCGGCCGCACCCGCGCCGAGAGCGCGTTGCCGACGCGATCGCGGATCGCGGCGAAGTGCTCGAGCGCTCGAGCTGGATCGGCGCCGAAGACCTCGAGGTAGACAGTGGCGCGAAGACCGAGCTCCGCGCAGGCCACCGCCGTTGCGCCGCTAAAGCTGCAGTCGCCGACGGTCGTCACGCCCGAGGCGAGGCACTGTGCGGCGCCGAACCTCGCGACGTCGACGTACTCCTCCCAGCCGATCCGCGCCTTGCGCTGGATGTGCAACGTGATCCACTCCGCAAAGTCGCCGAGTCCGTCACCGAAGCCTCCGTACACCGCGTACTCGAGGTGCGAGTGCGCGTTCACGAACCCGGGAACGATCAGTGCATCGTCATAGCGTGTGCCTTCACCGAGGTCTTCCGCCGTTCCGATCGCGACGATGCGGCCGTCGTCGATGACAACCGCGCCGGCCTCGATCGGCGCGCCTTCGACGGGAAGTACCCAATCAGCTGAAAGGACCTTCATGCCGAGGCGATGCTAGCGCTGTCTTCCATCACCGAGCAAAGCGAAGGTTTAACCCCCACCCGCGGAAAATGCGCAGCATTTTTCGCGGAGGTCACGGGTCGGTAAGGCTAGCCGGTTCAGGGCGCGGCGCGCTGCGTTCCATGAGTACCGCGAGCCAGATCGACCCTTCGTACAACGCAACCAACGGGACCGCCTCCATGGTGGTCGTGACCGGATCGATCCCCGGCAACAACACTGCGACCACGGCGACGATGAAGTAGCCGAGGCGCCGGTTGCTGCGCAGCTGCTGTGTGGTGAGCACGTCGAGCCGCACGAGCGAGAGGATGAAGATCGGCAGCTCGAAAACGAGCCCGACGGCGAACAGGACGGTGAGCACGAACGAGTAGTAGTCCTTGGCGCGGATCTGGATGTTGAACTGGTTCTGATCGAAGTTCGTCAGGAACTCGATCGCCTTCGGCAGCACGATCCAGTAGCCGAACGCGACGCCGGCGGCCAGAAGCACGGTCGCAACGAGCACGAACCCGAGGACCATGCGCTCGGCGTGTGGCTCGACCGCGGGAGCAAGGAAACTCCAGAGCTGCCACAACACCACCGGCAAGGCGAGTGCGAAGCCGGCCATGAGGCTGACCTTCATCGCGGTGAGGAACGGCTCCGCAACCCCGAGCGTGACCGGATTGCCGCGGCCTGCGGGAAGCGGAGCGTTCAGCCAGTGCAGGAGGTGCCGGTGGAAGACGAAGGCGACTGCGAATCCAACCGCGAGGGCGCCAAGCGAGACGAAGATGCGCGAACGGAGCTCATCGAGATGCTCGACGAGCGTCGCCTCCTCACCTTGGCGAAGGCGCCGCGGAAGACGCTTCATGGTGGTCTAGACGGGGTCGCGCTCGCGCTCGCGCGCTGCGATCGTTGCGTCGGTCGTCTGCATGGGCAGCTCGGCCGGTTCGTCGTCGTCCTTGCCGCTGACCGAGTCCTTGAACTCGCGCATGCCCTTGCCCATCGAGCGTCCAATCTCCGGGAGTCGCTTGGCGCCGAACAGCAGCAACGCCAGCATGAGCAGCAGAATGATCTCCCACGGGCCGACGTTTGGCATGTGCTCAGGGTAGCGGTTTCGACCGGGAAGTGGTGGAAAGGCGAGGCCCGTTGTCCGGCGCCCTGGGATGTTCGGGGTAGGCCCTGGATTGGCTACCATGGGAGCTACGAGCTGGCCGCCCAGGCCGCTTTCCTACACAGAAAAGGACGTAACAAAGTTGGCTGTGCTCGAACTGAAGGATCTGCACGTCGCCCTGGAAGACGGGACCGAGATCGTCAAGGGCGTCGACCTCGCCGTGAGACCCAACGAGGTGCACGCCGTCATGGGCCCGAACGGGTCCGGCAAGTCCACGCTCGCTTACGCCCTGATGGGTCACCCCGCGTACGAGATCACCGAAGGCGAACTCCTTCTCGACGGCGAGAACATCCTCGAGATGGAGGCAGACGAGCGCGCCCAGCGCGGCCTTTTCCTCGCGTTCCAGTATCCGCACGCCGTTCCCGGCGTCACCGTGACCAGCTTCCTGCGCAGCGCGATCAACGCGATCCGGAAGGCCCAGAACGGCGGCGAGGAGAACCCCGTCCCGATTCCGGAGTTCCGAAAGGAGCTGCTCGACCAGATGGATCGGCTCAAGGTCTCCCGCGAGCTCGCGTCGCGCTATCTCAACGACGGCTTCTCGGGCGGCGAGAAGAAGCGCGTGGAGATCCTCCAGATGGCGATGCTGAAGCCGCGCATCGCGATTCTCGACGAGACCGACTCCGGACTCGACATCGACGCGCTCAAAGTCGTCGCCGGCGGGGTGAAGGAACTGGTCGGCCCCGAGATGGGGGCCCTGGTGATCACCCATTACCAGCGGATCCTCGACTACATCACCCCTGATTTCGTGCACGTCTTCATCGACGGGCGTATCGTGGAAGAAGGCGGTCCCGAGCTGGCACACAAGCTCGAGGCCGAGGGCTACGAACGTTATGGGGTGGCAGCAGTCTGATGGCGACCGAGACCGAGACCGTTCAGCAGATCCGCGAGGAGTACAAGTACGGCTTCTCGAACCCGGACGAGGCGAAGGACTACTTCTTCAAGTCCGGCCGAGGAATTTCTCATGAGGTCGTCGAGGCGATCGCGGAGCACAAGAACGAGCCCGACTGGATGCGCAAGTTCCGGCACAAGTCGCTCGACTACTTCCTCGCCCGCCCGCTGCCGCAGTGGGGCGGGAACCTGAACGACATCGACTTCGAGAACATCTACTACTACATCCGCCCGACCGAGAAGCAGGCGGAGCGCTGGGAGGACCTGCCGGCCGAGATCCTCGACACCTGGGACAAGCTCGGCATTCCCGAGGCTGAGAAGAAGTACCTCGCAGGCGTCGGCGCGCAGTACGAGTCCGAGGTCGTTTACCACAAGCTTCAGGAGAATCTGGAGAAGCAGGGAGTCCTCTTCCTGGACATGGACTCGGGTCTGCGCGAGCACGAGGAGCTCGTCAAGCAGTACTTCGGGACGATCATCCCGCAGAACGACAACAAGTTTGCAGCTTTGAACTCCGCGGTCTGGTCCGGCGGCTCGTTCATCTACGTCCCGCCGGG
>JALYST010000252.1 GCA_030854665.1 Actinomycetota bacterium | reverse complement strand
CAGCTCAGTCGTTGCGCTTTCCACGGAGATAGCCCTCTTTCGTGATCTGCTTCGGCGGGAAACCAGCGAGCGATTCGGGAGGGACATCTTCTGTTATGTACGAACCGCCTGCAATCCATGCATCGTCCCCGACCTCCACCGGCGCCTCGAACCCATTGTGAATGCCGGTCCTGACGTTCCGCCCGATCTTGGTCTTCCCCTTGGGCCGGCCGGCCTGGTGGGGAAAGTTGGCAGTGATGTTGCCGGCCGCCAGATTGGAGTCCTCGCCAACCTCGGCGTCGCCGATATAGGAGAGGTGCGGCACCTTCGTCCGAGCACCGATCTCTGAGTTCTTGATCTCGACGAACGTCCCTGCCTTCGCGCCCGCCCCCAGCCTGGTGCCGGGTCGCAGGTAACAGAAGGGGCCCACCCTGGCGTCGGGGCCAATTTCGGCGTCCACGGCGACAACGTGCGGGCCTACCTCGGCGCCGGCCGCCACCCGGGTTCGCCCGCGCAGGACCGTGAAGGGATGGATGGTCGAGTCGGCCTCGAGCTCGACGTCGGGATCAATCCAGGTCGTCTGCGGGTCGACGATGGTGACACCGGCCAGCATGTGTTCTCTGTTCACGCGCGCGCGTAGGAAAGCAGCTGCGTCGGCCAGCTCCACACGTGTGTTCACTCCTTCCACTTCATCGGCATTCGGAGCCTTGAACACCACAACCTCCTCTCCTCCTTCGACCAGCAGCCGCACCGCGTCCGTGAGATAGAGCTCGCCCTGCGCGTTCGCCGGCTCGATCCGTTCCAGAACCGGCCAGAGTTTGTCAGCTGCGAAGACGTAGATCGACGAATTGACCTCTCCGATCGTCCGTTGGGCGTCATCGGCGTCCGCATCCTCCACGATTGCCTTCAGCCGGCCGTCGTCGTCACGAACGATGCGGCCGTACGCGCGCGCATCGGGCGGCTCGAACGAGAGGATGGTCGCGCTGGCCCCGGCAGAGCGATGCTCTGCCACCAGCTGTTCGAGCAGGTCGGAGCTGATGCGCGGATGGTCGCCCGAGACGACGAGGAGCGTCTTCGCGTCGCCGACGCTCTCGCGAGCGGCGCGGAGCGAGTCACCGGTGCCGAGTGGCTGCTGCTGGACCGCGACCTCGACGCCCTCGAGCGCACTCGCCGCTTCCGGCGAGAGGACCACGACGAGCGGATCCACGCCGAGCGGGCGCACCGCTTCGACGACCCAATCGACGAGGCGCCGTCCGAGCAGCGGATGCAAGTGCTTCGCCGTCGCGGACTTCATCCGCGTGCCGAGGCCGGCAGCCATGACGACTGCTGCGAGATCGCTTGCCATCAGCCGACATGTACTGGTGGAAGGGGCACTAGCTGGGGCGCCAGGATTCGAACCTGGGATCGCGGGACCAAAACCCGCTGCCTTACCACTTGGCTACGCCCCATCACACCGTCTCTACTAGAAAGCTTAGGTGTGCCGGGTATCCGAGAAGAGGTACACGAGGGCGACGATCGCGAAGACCACGACCGCGACGATCGCCAGGAGCCCGAGGACAAAGGCGAGGATGACGACCAGGATCGCGAGCGCCTGCGACGCCGCGGCGATCCACGACAGCTGGCGCGCGACATCCCAACTGATGTTGCGGCCCGCGACAATGTAGAAGGCAAGCAGGATCGCACCGATGACGAGGACCGTCCACTTCGTCAGGTCGGGCGTGAGTGCAACCAGAAGCCCTTCGACCACGGCGACCCAAAGAGCGAGACGCAGTCGTCGTTCGCGCAGCCAGCGACCTATACGTGTGCTGCCGCCCTCGATCATGGGCCGGCTGTACGCCATTGCGATCAACGGTACCACGCTGGTGCCGTGAGCCAGGTACGCCCTTCGGGGGAGATTCGCTTCTGCGCTGCGCGCGCTTGTCGGCCGTGCAGGAAGAGTGCATAGACCGTCGGCCCGGCGCCGGTGACGTCGGCTCGGAACGCACCGAGCGTCATGAGCTCGTTGGAGAGCGGAGACGATGCGAGATCGTTCGGCGGCAGCGCTGCGAGGTCCCGAGGACGCTTGACGCGTTCGAGCGCGTCGAGCAGCGCGGAGCGCCGTTCCTCGTAACCTCGCTCGCCACCGTGCGCGTCGAAGGCCGCGTACACGTCGTCCGTCGAGCTCTTCGTGAGCATGCGCGGCAGGATCAACAGGATCCAGTAATCCTGGGGAAGCTCGAGCGAATCGAGGTCGGAACCGTCGCCGGTGCCGAGCTGCGGACCGTCCTCGAGGAAGTACGGAACGTCTGAACCCAGCTCGCGCGCGAACGTGCGCAGCCGTTCGGCCGGATAAGGTTCTTCCCGCAAGGCGTTCGCCAACCGCAACGCCGTCGCCGCGTCGGAGCTGCCGCCGCCCAGTCCCGCGGCGACCGGAATGCGCTTCTGGATCCGCGCGGCGAAGCTCACGCCGTTGCCGTCGGCCATGCGTTCGAGCGCACGGCGGACGAGCGTGTCGTCGGCGAACCCGTCGACGCGCAGCTCGGGCGAGCGTTCGACCGCGATCCGATCGGAGAGCGCGACGCGCTGGTAGACGGTGACGACCTCGTGCTTTCCGTCGGCGCGCGCCGGACCGATGACGAGCGACAGGTTGATCTTCGCGGCGGCAGGTGCGCGCGTCACTTCAAAGCCTCGGCAAGGGCGAGGAACTCTTGCGGCGCGAGCTCTTCGGCGCGGACGTTCGGCGCTCTGCCGAGCAAGGCGATCGCCTCCTCCGCGTCGCCGCGCGGTGCAACTCCTGCGAGCTCGAGCGAGTTCGCGAGCCGTTTGCGCCTGTGCGCGAACGAGCCTTCGACGACACGCTTGACGCGCCGGAAGTCGAGCGGCAGTCCGGTGCGCCGGAAAGCGACGAGCGCGGAGTCGACGTTCGGCCGCGGTCGAAAGACCGCCGGCGACACGGGATGGAATCCCGTCCGCTCCGCCACCAGCTGCACGAGGACGGACACCGCGCCGTACGCCTTGGTGGAGGGCTTTGCAAAGAAGCGGTCGGCGACCTCGCGCTGCACCATCACGGTCCAGAGCTCGATTCCGGGCAGGCGATCGAGGCTCTCGGCGATCAACGGCGTCGCCACGTTGTACGGGAGATTGGCCACGAGCTTCGTCGCACCCGGCGCTACTTCCGCCAGATCGAGCTTCACGGCATCGCCGAAACGCAAC
>JALYST010000240.1 GCA_030854665.1 Actinomycetota bacterium | reverse complement strand
CAGGTCGACTGGGTGCCGGAGTTCTCGCGCCGCGCGCGCGGGTTCTCGGTCTATGCCGCATTGCGCTCGCTCGGAAGGAGCGGGCTCGCCGAGCTGGTCGAACGCACGTGCGAGTGCGCGCGCCGCTTTGCGGAGGGAATCGCAGCGCTCGAGGGCGTCGAAGTCCTGAACGATGTCGTGCTGAACCAGGTGCTGTTCCGGTTCGAGACCGACGAGCGCACTGACAACGTCCTGCATGCTGTGCAGGAAGCGGGCGACGTCTGGATGAGCGGGACGACGTGGGCCGGTCGCCGTGCCATTCGCCTTTCGGTCTCAAACTGGCAGACCGACGACGAGGAGATCGATCTCGCGTTAGAAGCCTTCCGGACGGCGAGTCAGTCGCCGGCCCACGCACCGGCCCGGTAGACCTGCCCTTCGAGTTGGCGCCCGAGCACGGTCTCCAGCCACGCTGACGTCTCGATGAGGGCATCGAGATTCACTCCGGTCTCGATCCCGTCGCCTTCCAGCAGGTAGACGAGATCTTCCGTCGCGATGTTCCCCGTTGCGCGCGGTGCGAACGGACAGCCGCCGAGGCCGCCGCAGGAGGCGTCGAAGAGTGTGGCGCCGGCCTCGAGCGCGGCGACAGCGTTCGCATAGCCGGTGTTGCGCGTGTTGTGCAGGTGCACTCCCGGAGCGTTGGTGCGCTGGACGAGATCGCGTACCTGTCGCGGAGTCGCCACGCCGATGGTGTCCGCCAACACGACCTCGGCGGAGGGAAAGCGCGAAGCCAAGTCCGCGACCACGCCGGGATCGACGCGACCTTCGAAGGGACAGCCGAACGCAACGCTGATCGTCAACGTCACGGGCAACGCGGCACGTTCCGTGACCGCCGCAGCGACAGCCACCGCATCCTCGACGGATTGGTTCGCGTTCCGCCTGCTGAAGCTGTCTGTGGCCGCAAGCGTGAAGTTGACGCGGTCGAGCCCGGTTGCCGCAAGCCGGTCATAACCCTTCTCGTTCAAGGCCAACCCGGAGTACTCGGTTCCCTCCCGACGCTCGATGGAGGCGACGACCTCTTCGGCGCCGGCCATCTGCGGCACGGTGTCCGTACGCACGAAGCTCGCAGCCTCCACGCGCGACAGCCGCGCCGCGGCGAGCCTGTTGACGAGCTCTGCGCGAACGTGCGGCGCCAGCGTCTCCGGCTCGTTCTGGAGACCGTCGCGCGGTCCCACGTCGCAGATCGTCACGCGCACGACGAGGCTAGACGGTCGGCCGCTCGAGCTGCTTCAAGATCTCCCCCACCTCGCCCGCGAGTTCCTGCGCCAGCTCGACTTCCTCGTCCTTGAAGCGGCGTCCCTTCTCGCCGTAGACCTCGACGAGCCCCCACGCCCCGTCTTCGGCTTCGATCGCGACCATCAGCAGCGCGTCGTAACCCAGCTCGCCAAGCAGTTTCAGCTCGTTCGGGTCGGGCTCGGGATCATTGCGGGACACTGTCTGAGGGCGCCGTTCCTCGATCACTGCACGCGTGAGTGGATAGTCGGAGATCAGATACCCGTGCCCGAGACGATCCGGCGACCCGCTCCGCTGATGCTGCATCAGATCGACGAGCAGATCGCCGATCACTCTCGAGATGGTGCAGGCAGGAGCGTCGAGCAGCTCGACGTAGGCGCGGGCGGTTGCGCCGAGCAGACCCGGGACCGTCTTCTCGGCGCGAAGCCTTTCTCTCGCTGCAGCTACGTGATCGACGCTCATACGCCGATCTTACGGAGCGCCCCTATTCGTCGAAACCGCTGGAGTCGACTTTCTCAGGGTCGATCAGCACCTTGACCCGCGTTTCCTCTGGGTTCCGCCAGGGATATTCGTCCTTGCCGAGGTACTTCTTCGCGAGTTTGTCGATCTGAGCGTCAGCGCCCTCTTCCGTCAGTTGCGCCGGCCCGCTCACCGCCACCCACTTGAAAGCGTTACTCGGATCGACCATCAGCAGCGCGGCACGCGGGTCATGCTCCAGATGCTTGGTCTTGGCACGGCCCCGGGCCGTGTTGAACGAGACCTTCCCGTCCTCGACGTCGACCCAGACGATCGTGGAGTGCGGCGATCCGTCCTCTCGCAGCGTAGTCGCGACTCCGACGTGCGGATTCTCTTCCAGGAACTTGCGTGGCTTCTCGTCGAGCTTCGCCATCCCCTCACCTCCGGTTGTTTTGACCGACAACGACGCTACCCGCTAGCGTCTTCCCCGATGGCCGTACTCCTACCCGTCGGGACTCGCAAAGGGCTCTTCCTGCTCCGCCCCGGTAACGGCCAATCCGGCTGGGAGGTCGAAGGACCGCTCCTACCCGGCTGGGCCGTCTACCACGCGATCGTCGATCCACGGGACGGCGTCCTCTATGCGGCGACGAACAATCCTTTCTACGGCGCGAGCGTTCACCGCTCGAGCGACCTCGGCAAGAACTGGGAGCGGGCCGAGGAGATCGGCCTGCCCGAGGATTCCGGGCTCAAGCTCAACGCGACCTGGCACATCGAGCCGGGAAACGACTCGGAGCTGTGGCTCGGCGGCGACCCGGGCGTGCTCTTCCGCTCCGACGACGGCGGCCTCTCCTGGGAAGTCAACCGCGGCCTGCTCGCGCATCCGACCAGGGAGAAGTGGCAACCAGGCGCGGGTGGCATGTGCTGCCATTCGATCCAGCTCGTGAACGGGACGATGTACACCGCGATCTCGGCGGCCGGTGCGTTCCGGAGCGAGGACAGCGGCCAGAGCTGGATGCCGATCAACAAGGACGTCGCGGCAGACTTCCATCCCGGAAAGTACCCGGAGGTCGGCCAGTGCGTACACAAGCTGCTCGCGCATCCGGCAAAGCCCGATCGGTTGTGGCAACAGAATCACTGCGGCGTCTACCGCTCGGACGACCGCGGCGACAACTGGGAACGGCTCGACGGAAACGGTTTGCCGTCCGCGTTCGGGTTCGGCCTCGCTCTCGACCCCAACGACCCGGACGTGGCCTACGTCATTCCCGAGGAGTCGCAGGAATATCACTACACGGCCGAAGGGCGGCTCGGGGTGTATCGCACCGCCGACGGCGGCGCGTCGTGGGAACTGGCCGCGAACGGCCTGCCGGAGCGGGCGTGGGCGGCGGTCCTTCGGGAAGGCTGCACGTTCGACGACGGCAATGTCTACTTCGGAACGCAGGGCGGATCCGTGTGGACGGCACCTCAGGGAGCGTCGAGTTGGACGGAAGCCGTGCGCGACCTGCCTCCGATCCTGTCCGTCGAAGCAGCGACCGTCTGACGTGGCAATCGTGCTCCTGCCCGGAACGCTCGCGGCCGAGGCGGGCGGGCAGAAGCGCTTCGACCTCGATGCGAGCACGGTCGGCGAGGCCTTGCGTCAACTACCCGTGACGAATCTCCTGTTCGACGAATCGGGCGAACTGCGGCGGCTGGTCAACGTCTACGTCGACGGCGTGGACGCCCGCGGCGGCCGTCTACTGGACGAGCCGCTGACCGGGGAGTCGGAAGTGCGGATCGTGGGCGCAGTGGCGGGGGGCTAGAGGGGTCTCGTCAAGACTGTCCGGGCCGGTGCCGATCCTTTACCGGTGCGGGTCATTGCGGTACTCCTCATTGTCCTCGGCGGCTTGGCGGCCCTCGGCTTCGCGCGCCACGAGGAGCGCGTGCGTGAGCAGGATCAGTTGGCCGCGATCGCCAGCGACCTTGCCGGGCGCCCCGTCACAGTTCGCTGCCCGAACCTGCTCGCGAGCCTGGTCGACGTGCGAGGCGAAGCGGGACGCGTGCAGTTCGACGAGGCGGGACGTCCGGCCAACCATACGGATCTCTCGCCTCAGACGTGCAAGGCGCTGCGTCATCTCGACAGCGTCGACTTCAACTGCGTCGACCGGCGCGACTGCGGCTTCAAGGAGTTCGCCGCCGGTTGGGCGGCGCACACCCTTGCGCATGAGGCGTTCCACCTACGCGGGTTCCAGGACGAAGGGGTGACCGAGTGTTATGCGCTGCAGAACACCGCGTTCGTGGCAGAGCGGCTCGGTGTTCCGACGCAGACGGCGAAGGACCTCCAGACTTGGTTGTACAAACGCGGCTACCCGAACGAGCCGACGGAATACAAGTCGCCCCAGTGCTACGACGGAGGCCCGTTGGACCTCCGTCCGCACCAGACTCTCTTTCCGTAGCTACTTAACTGTCGTCGGAATGTTCTTGATCTTGCCGGCGATGATGTCGGCGCGGATCTGCATCACCTTCGCCACTTCGGACTTCGGCACCTTCGGGCTGATCTTGCCGATAGCGACGCCGTCGTCCTTGAGGCCGAACGTGATGTTTCCACCCTTGAACTTCCCGTCGACGACCAACTTGATCGCATCGAAGACCGCGGTGTCCACACGCTTGACGGCACTCGTCAGCATGTGGGAACCGAGAAACAGCTGGTCGGCGTCGACCCCGATCCCCCACACGCCCTTCTCCTTCGCCGCATCCAATGCACCGAGACCGCAGCCGCTGGCGACCTGGAAGATCGCACCCGCGCCCTGCTCGATCTGGTTCAGCGCGATCTGCTTGCACTTCGCCAGGTCGGCGAAGTCCTCCGAGTACCCGTTCAACGTGATGATCCCAGGATCCGCGGCCTTCGCGCCTGCCTGATATCCGGCAATGAAGCGATCCACGGGCGGCTGCTTCTGCCCGCCGACCGAGCCAATGACGTCTTTCCCCGGCCGCCGCTTCTCCTCGAGCCCCGCGAGGTAGCCGACGAGGTAGCCGGTTTCCTGCTCCTTGAAGAGGAGGCCCAGGAGGTTCGCCGGCTTGTGCGGCTCCTCGGTCTGATCGACGTCGACGATCGCGAAGTTCGAGTTCGGAAAGTTCGTGGCCACGGTGTCGATCGCGGTCGCTTCCGTGAAGCCGACGCCGATCGTCAGGTCATTGCCCTGACGCGCGAAGGTCGAGAGGTTCGGGACGTAATCCTGCGTCGACTTGGCCAGGAAGACACGCTGCTGGATTCCCAGGTCCGACTCCGCACGCTTGAGCCCCAGATACGAGAGGTGGTTGAAACCACGGTCGTTGAGCCCATCGATGTCGGTCACGAGGCCCACCTTGATCTTCTTGCCGGTGCTTCCACCGGTGCTCGTGGTGTTCGCCGAGGACTTCTTCCCGCCGCCGCAGCCGGCAGCAACGAGGAGCACGAGGACACCGAGAAGTGCGAGCGATTTTTTCATCCCTGGCCTTTCCGCTAAGGTTTGCGACTATGGGGCGAAAACTGTGAGCGAGCGTAACACGGCGCACCCTACTCCCGCCCACGTGACGCTTGCGGTCGTCCTGCAGGTGCGAAACGGTGCCTTGCAGGCGCTTCTCTGGCAACGGGCGCGGGAGCCGTTCAAAGGTCGCTGGTCACTGCCCGGTGGCTATCTCGCCGAGCGCGAGACGCTCGAGGAGTCGATCCGACGCCACCTCACCGAGAAGGTCGACGTGCGTGAGTTGTCGCACCTCGAGCAACTCGAGACGCTAAGCGGTCCGAAGCGCTCGCCGAAGGAATGGCAGCTCGCGACCGCGTACCTCGGCCTCATCCCCAGCGACGTCGATCCGGAGCTTCCCGGCGACTCCGACTGGCATCCGGTCGACGACCTTCCTGCACTCGCGTTCGACCATGAGTCGATCGTGCCGGCCGGATGCGAGCGGCTCCGCGCAAAGCTGTCGTACACGAACCTCGGGTTCGCACTCGCGCCCGTCGAGTTCACGATCTCGGAGCTGCGCGATCTCTACGCTGCGGCGCTCGGACACGACGTCTCGGCGACGAATCTCCAGCGTGTACTGCTGCGGCGCGAGGTGCTCGAGCCCACCGGCCGGCAGCGCGCGTCGGGGCCCACCGGAGGCCGGCCCGGCTCGCTCTTCCGCTTCCGGACGCCGGAACTCGAGATCACGGATCAGTTCGCCGTGCTGCGGCCACCGGGACCTGCACGCCTTCCTGTCT